>JANNLM010000234.1:0-5588 GCA_031396825.1 Gammaproteobacteria bacterium
GAGCGTTGCGACGCCCATCACCCTCGTCGAAGACACGGTCTACGAGAACAACGAGACGGTTGCCGTCACGCTGAGCAATGCCGTGCGCGCCACGGCCGGCACCAACGGCACGTTCACCATCCTCGACAACGAGGCGCAGCCTTCGCTCTCGATCGGCGACGCCAGCATCGCCGAGGGCAACTCCGGCGCCACCAGCCTGCCGCTGACCGTCACGCTGACGCCCGCGGCGAGTACCACGATCGGCCGCGACGTCACGGTCCGCCACGACACGGCCAACGGCACCGCCACGATCGCCGACGGCGACTACGTCCAGATCACCAACGGCTTGCTGACGTTCACGCCGGGCCAGACCACCAAGATGGTGAACGTCCCGGTCAACGGCGATGCGAAGAACGAGGCCGACGAAACATTGCAGGTCAACCTGAGCGCGCCGAACGGCGCCGCGCTCACCGATGCCCAGGGCATCGGCACGATCACCAACGACGACGCCCTGCCGGCGGTGGCCTTCGCGCTCGCCAACAGCTCGGTGTCCGAGACCGCCACCGGTACGCTGCAGGACCAGGACCGCACGATTGATGTGCAGGTCACCCTGTCCACCGCCAGCGCCAGCCCGGTCAGCGTGACGGTCGGCGCCTCCGGCACCGCGACCGCGGCCGACTTCAGCTTCACGCCGACGCCGGTGTCCTTCGCCGCCGGCGAAACCAGCAAGACCGTCGTGGTCACCGCCAAGCGCGACGCGCTGGACGAGGACGACGAGACCGTGGTCCTGGGCCTGAGCGCGCCGAACGGCGCGACGCTCGGGGCGACCTCCAGCCATACCGTGACCCTCCTCGACGACGATGCGATGCCGACGCTGAGCATAAGCGCGCCGACTTCGATCGCCGAAAACGCCAATCCCGGTACGGTGACGTTCACCGTCGCCCTGTCGGTCGAGAGCGGCCGCGACGTCAGCGTCAACTTCGCCATGGGCGGCGGCAGCGCCCCGGCTACGCTGAACACCGATTACACGGTGTCACCCGCGCCGGGCACCTTGACCATTCCCGCAGGCTCGCAGACGACGACCTTCGTCGCGACCGTCACCAACGACACGCTCGACGAGGAAAACGAGATCGTGCGGGCGACGCTGAGCAGCCCGCAGAACGCGACGCTGGCAGCCGCGTCCGACGACGTCTCGATCACCGACGAAGACGACGCGCCGCTGGCGTCCTTCGACCCGGCGACGCAGAACGTCGACGAGAACGTCGCCGGCGGCAGCGCGACGGTCAAGGTCAAGCTGAGCGCCATCAGCGGCCGCACCGTGCAGGTGCCGTTCACGATCAACCCGGGCCAGGCCCAGGGCGGCGATGCCAGCAACGGCGGCGATTTCACCGTCGCCACCGCCAGCCCGCTGACGTTCCCGGCCGGCGCGGACGAGGCCACCATCACCCTCAACCTCGTCAACGACGGCACCAACGAGTCGAACGAGAACATCCGCCTCGGTTTCGGCACGCTGGTCAACGCCACGGCCGGCACGCCGGCCACGCACGTCGCCACCATCGTCAACGACGACACGCTGCCGCAGGCCTCGTTCGCGGTCGCCGCGCAGTCGAAGGCCGAGAACGGCGGCGCCGCCACCGTGACCGTGCAGCTGTCGCGCACGGCGGATCAGGACGTGACGATCAGCTACTCGCTGTCCGGCACCGCACTGTCCGGCGGTGACTACACCGTCACGCCGGCCAGCCCGATCATCATCGCCGAGGGCGAGAGCGCCGGGATCCTGACAATCACGCCGGTCAACGACTCACGCGTCGAGACCGACGAGACCGCGATCATCACGCTGACCGGCGCGGTCAACGGCGCCATCGCGCAGGCCGCCAAGACGCACACCGCGACGCTGACCAACGACGACAGCGCGGGCGCCACGCTCACGCAGTCGGGCGGTTCCACCGACGTCACCGAAGGTGGCTCGAGCGACAGCTACACGATCGTGCTGACCTCGGAGCCGTCCACCGCCGTCACCATCAGCGCCACAGCCGGCGGCCAGGCCACGGTCACGCCGCCGTCGGTCACCTTCACCCCGGGCGGCGCCACCGCCTGGAACATCCCGCAGGTCATCACGCTGAGCGCCGTCGACGACATGGCCGGCGAAGGCGCGCACACCGATACAGTGCTGCACCTTGCCAACTCCGGCGACGCCGATTACGACGGCATCGCCGTCGACAGCGTCGCCGTCAACATCACCGACAACGACGTGCCGGCGATCATCATCGCCCAGAGCAGCGGCGGCACCACCGTGACCGAAGGTGGCGTCACCGACAGCTACGCCGTGTCGCTGTCGGCCATGCCGGCGCAGGACGTCACCGTCAGCCTCGCGCACGACGGCGAAGTCACGCTGAACCAGGCCAGCCTGACGTTCACGATGGCGACCTGGAACGTGCCGCAGTCGGTGACGGTGACCGCGTTCAACGACGCCGTCGCCGAGGGCACGCACCTGTCGACGATCACGCACTCCAGCACCAGCAGCGATGCCGGCTTCAACGGCCTCGCCGGCGAAGTCGCCGTGCAGATCACCGACAACGAGACCGCCGGCGTGGTGCTGTCCAAGACCAGCGCGGCCGCGACCGAAGGCGGCGCGACCGACAGCTACACGCTGCGCCTGAGTTCGCAGCCGATCGGCGACGTCGTGGTCTCGGTCATGCCCAACGCGCAGGTCGCGGTGGACACCGACGAGATCGTGTTCAACGCCGTCAACTGGAACATGGAAGTCGCGGTGACCGTCTCGGCGGCGGACGACGCCCTCGACGAAGCCTCGCCGCACAGTGGTGCCATCGCGCACGCGGTGTCCGCCACCGCCAGCGACGCCAACTACGACGGCATCGCCGTGGGCGGCGTCGCCGTTGCGGTGACCGACAACGATGCGGCGCCGGGCGTCGCACTGTCGCTCGCCGGCAGCCCGCTGGTGGAGAATGGCGGCGTCGCCACCGTCACCGCCACGCTGTCGGCGCCCAGCGCGCAGGCCGTGACCGTGAACCTGGCCTTCGGCGGCAGCGCCGCTGCTCCGGACTACGTCGCTTCGGCCTCGAGCATCAGCATCGCCGCCGGCACCCTCAGCGGCAGCATCACGCTGACCGGCGCCGACGACGCGCTGGACGAAGCCAACGAAGGCGTGACCGTGGACATCGCCTCGGTCGCGAACGGCAGCGAGACCGGCACGCAGCAGGTGGTCGCAACGATCCTCGACAACGACGCGGCGCCGGGCGTGAGCCTGTCGCTCGCCGGCAGCCCGCTGGCGGAGGCCGGCGGCATCGCGACCGTCACCGCCACGTTGTCGGCGGCCAGCGGCCAGGCCGTGACCGTGAACCTCGGCCTCGGCGGAACCGCCTCGGGCGCCGACTACACCGCATCGGCAGCCAGCATCGTGATCGCGGCCGGCGCGACCAGCGGCTCGGTCACGTTGACCGGCAGCGCCGATGCGCTGGACGAAGCCGCCGAAACCGTCGTCGTGGACATCACGACGGTCATCAACGGCACCGAGACCGGCACGCAGCAGGTCATCGCGTCGGTTACCGACGATGACGCGGCGCCGGGCGTGACGCTGTCACTGTCCGGCAGCCCGCTGGCAGAGAACGGCGGCGTCGGCAGCGTCACCGCCACGTTGTCGGCCGTCAGCGGCCAGGCCGTGACCGTGAACCTCGCGCTCGGCGGCACGGCTCTCGCCGGCACCGACTACGCCGCGTTCACGCCGAGCATCACCGTCGCCGCAGGCCAGTTGACCGGCACGCGCACGCTCACGGCCGCGAACGACCTGCTGGACGAGGCGGACGAGACCGTCATCGTGGACATCAGCTCCGTGACCAACGGCACCGAGACCGGCACGCAGCAGGTGATCGCGACGATCACCGACGACGACGCCGCGCCGGCGGTGACGCTGTCGGCCGCACCGGCGACGATGGCCGAGACCGGCGGCAGCGCGACGCTGACGGCGACGTTGTCGGCCGCTTCGGGTCAGACCGTCACGGTGACCCTGGGCTTCAGCGGCACGGCGGCCAATCCGGCCGACTACACGGCTTCGGCAAGCGCGATCACGGTCGCCGCGGGAGCGACCTCGGGCTCGATCACGCTGAGCAGCGTGGCCGACGGCTCGAACGAGTCGAACGAAACCGTCGTTGCCGATGTCACGTCGGTCACCAACGGCACGGAGTCCGGCACACAGACGCAGACCGTCACCATTACCGACGACGACAAGGGCGGCGGTGGCGGCGGCTCATGGAGCTGGTTGAACCTGGTGCTGCTCGCGCCGGCCTTCGCCCGGCGCCGCGCCCGACGGTAGCGGCCTAGCGCAGCGTGCCGAACCTGATGCCGAGGTTGAAGCCGACGAAATCGGCGCGCTCGCCGGCGTGGCCCTGGAGGCCCAGTTCCAGGCCCATCGGGCCATGGGCGGTCGGCGCGTAGAGGATCTCCCAGGCCAGGCCGGTCGTGCTCTCGTCGCCGTTCACGAACTCGTCGTCGAGGTGGTGCAGGACGCCGGGGCCGAACAGGCCGTACCAGTTGCTGTGGCCGAAGCGGCTGCCGATCATCACGGCCGCTTCGTACGGCGTGCGGGCGTCGCCGCCCGCTTCGGCGGCGCGCACGCCGCGCAGGCGCAGCGTCAGGCCGTTGGTCCCGGCGAAGGTGAGGTTGCCGCTGTAGGTGTCGAGCACGCCGGATTCGCGGCAATCCGGGCCGAAGCTCGGGCTGCAGCCGGTGTCGACCGAGGCGTAGGCCACGCCGGTGCCGAGCCCGGCCCAGACCAGCGCGGGAAACGCGTCTCGGGGCGCGTAGCGGCGATCGTACGGGTCGTCATGCCGGACCGCCTCGCGACGAGCGGCCTCGCGGCGGGTGGCGTCGCGACGGGACGCCTCACGGCGGGCGCGCAGTTCCTCCTGGACGCGTTCTGCTTCCGTAGCAGGCTCCTGCTCGCGGGGGTCGGCGGCCGCGGCCGGCAGGGCAGAGAGCAGAAAACAGGAAACCAGACTGGCAATCACAAAGCGCATGGGTGACCCCGCAGCAAGAACGTGATGGGAGCCATTACATCGCGGGCACCTGAACGGGACTTGAATATCGCGCCGCCGCCCCTATGATTAGCAGCCTACGCGGGAGAGTGCTAACAACCGCCCGCCTGTAGTCACAACTCAAGTACCTGAATAACTTGGAGATTTGTCTATGAAGCTGCGTCCCCTGCACGATCGCGTGATCGTGAAGCGTCTGGAAGAAGAGAAGAAATCGGCCGGCGGCATCCTGATTCCCGACTCCGCGACCGAAAAACCGCAGAAGGGTGAAGTGATTGCGGTCGGCCCGGGCCGGGTGATGGACGACGGCAAGGTCCGTCCTTGCGACGTGAAGAAGGGCGACATCGTCCTCTTCGGCAAGTACTCGGGCTCCGAAGTGAAGCTCGATGGCGACGAACTGGTCGTCATGAAAGAAGACGACATCGTGGCTGTCATCGGCAAGTAATCGAACGAATCCCAAAGGAATACGAACATGGCAGCTAAAGAAGTCCGCTTCGCCGACGACGCGCGCGCGCGTCTCCAGGCCGGCGTCAACATCCTGGCCAACGCGGTCAAGGTCAC
>JANNLM010000276.1:0-7617 GCA_031396825.1 Gammaproteobacteria bacterium
TGTGCAGCCCGCTGACCCCGGCGCTGAACCCGGGCGGCGACCTGCTGTGCCTGAAGCTCAAGGACTCCATCTACCTGCGCGGCAAGGCGGGCGCCGACGACCTGCGCCTCGCGACCATCGGCGGCTTCGTGCTGCTGATCCTCACCGCGTGGATGTTCCTCGACCGCGCCCTGCTGCGGCGCCTGGTGCACCTGGTGCGCGAGCTCGGCGAGGCGCGCCACGGCGGCACCGAGAAGCTCGAGCAGGCCCTGGCGCGCGACAGCGCCGCGCACGACGAGCTCGCGCAGCTGTCGGGCGGCATGGGCGAGCTGCTGTCGCAGGTGCGCCGCGTCGAGACTGACCTGCGCGCGCAGCAGGAGAACTTCCGCAGCCTGACCGAGTCCACCGGCGTGGCGATCTTCGTGCTGCGCGACAAGATCGTCTACGCCAATCCGTTTGCCGAGCTGCTCACCGGCTACGCCTACCTCGAGCTGCTCGAGAAGCGGCTGCCCGACCTGCTCCACCGCAACGACCGCGAGCGCGTCGAAGCGCGCCTCGGCGACACCCAGCGCGGCCAGGCGCAGCGCAGCGTCGAGACCGACGAGGTGCGCGGCGTGCGCAAGGAAGGCGCCCCGTACTGGGCGCGCGTGCACACCGTCGCCATCAACTACCAGGGCGCGCCGGCGGTGCTGGCGACGCTGTACGACACCTCGGAGCAGCGCCACCTGGAGGCGGTGCTGGCGCGTGAGAAGGAGAAACTGCAGGTGATCCTGGCCTCCATCGGCGAGGGCATCGTCAGCCTCGACGCCGCCGGCAAGGTCAACTACCTGAACACCGCGGCCGAGCGCCTCATCGGCCACGCCGCCAGCGCCACGCTGGGCAAGCCGCTGGCCGAGGTCGCCTACTTCGCCGACCCCAAGCAGAACCGGCCGCTGCCGCAATCGGTGCTCGACGTGATGCAGTCGGGCGGCACCACCGTGGCCGCCAACCTGCTGACGCCGTTCGGCGAGACCCGCCAGGTCGAGGTGCACGCCTCGCCGCTGCAGTCCGGCGAAGGCGGCGACCGGCCCGGCTCGGTGGTCGTGCTGCGCGACGTCTCGGAGCTGCGCCGCATGACGCAGAACCTGGAGTACCAGGCCTCGCACGACGAGCTCACCGGCCTGGTCAACCGGCGCGAGTTCAACCACCGCCTGCAGGATGCGCTCGAGCGGTGCCGGCGCACCGGCGAGCCGTACGCGCTGTGCTACGTGGACCTCGACCAGTTCAAGACCGTCAACGACATCTGCGGCCACCACGCCGGCGACCTGCTGCTGCAGCAGATCACCGCGAGCCTGCGCCAGCACATCCGCGAGCACGACACGCTGGCGCGCCTCGGCGGCGACGAGTTCGGCCTGCTGCTGGTGCGCTGCCCCGCCGAGCAGGCGGTGGCCTACGCCAACGAGCTGCGCGGCGTGATCAGCGAGGTGCGCTTCACCTGGTCCGGCCGCGTGTTCACGGTGGACGCCAGCGTCGGCATCACCATGCTCAACCACATCGAGGGCAACCTCGACGAGGCGCTGTCCATCGCCGACGCCACCTGCTACGTCGCCAAGGAGCAGGGCCGCAACCGCGTGCGCATGTACCGGCCCGGCGACGTCGACCTGCAGCGCCAGTTCGGCCACATGCGCTGGGCGCAGCGCCTGAAGGACGCGCTCGACGGCGGCCAGTTCCTGCTCTACGAGCAGGGTGTCACGCCGTTGGTCGAGGGGGCCCGGGAGCCCGCGATCGAGATCCTGCTGCGCCTGCGCGAGGCCGACGGCCGCATCATCTCCGCCGGCGATTTCCTCGAGGCCGCCGAGCGCTACCAGATGATGCCGGCGATCGACCGCATCGTCGTGCAGGGCGTGCTCGACCACCTCAAGCGCGAGCGCCCGCGGCACTGCTTCGTCAACCTGTCCGGCCAGAGCCTCGGCGACGACAGCTTCCACGCCTTCCTGCTGGAGATGTTTTCGCACCAGCCGGAGCTGGCGAAGCACATCACTTTCGAGGTCACCGAGACCGCGATCATCTCCACGCTGTCGAAGGCGCAGCGCATCATGGCCCTGCTGCGCGAGCGCGGCTGCACCTTCGCGCTCGACGATTTCGGCACCGGCATGTCGTCGTTCGTGTACCTCAAGGAGCTCGAGGTGCAGTACCTCAAGATCGCCGGGCCGTTCGTCAAGAACATGACCACCAGCCCGCTGGACGAGGCCATCGTGCGCAACTTCGCCACGTTCGGCCGCCAGATGGGGCTGGTGACCATCGCCGAGTGGGTCGAGGACGTGAAGACGCTGGACCTGCTGCGCGAGATGCAGGTGGACTACGCCCAGGGTTGGGTCCATGGCGCGGCCATACCGCTGGTGTCGCCGGAACTCGACGCCGCCGCGGCGAAGGCGCCCGCGGCGGACGGCAAGGCCGCCTGAGCGCCTAGGGCGCGCGGTATCCGGTCAGGGTGAAGTCGACGATCACGCCGTAGCGCACGCGCACGTCCACGCGCGACATGGCGACGCCGTTGACGGCGACGTTCGCGGTCACGTCCACGTCCACCTGGTAGCCCGCGAGGTCCGGCTGCCCGTCCACCGGCGCAAAATCGGCCACGACGCCGTTCTGGTCCTGCGGCGGAGTGTTGGACAAGTTGTCGTAATCACCGACGTTGTCGTAGCTGGCGCGCGTCTCGCCGGCGTTGGTGCCGTCGGGATCCGTGAGCGGGCGCGCCAGGACCTCGTCGAGGTAGGCCTCGGCGATCGCCAGCGCCTGGGTCTGGATCATCGGGTCGGCCGAGTGGCGCACGGTCTGCGCGAACACCAGCAGCACGCCGCTGCAGGCGATGGAGATGATGACGATCGAGATGATCAGTTCGACCAGGTTGGCGCCGCGCTGGCGGCCGCCGGCGTTCATTGCACCTCCACGTAGCCGCTGCCCGCGCCGATGACCACGTGCAGGTCCACCACGGTGAAGTCGGCCCCGGCATTGGGGATGCCGGCGGCGCTGAACCGGACGGTCGCCGCCCCCCCGAGCGCGATGCCGGTGGGCACCGCGGCGGCGAAGGCTTCGCCGGTGCCGGGGTGCTTCACGGCCAGCGTCATGGCGCCCGTGCACGCGGGGGTCGCCGGCTGCGGCTGGAACAGCGCGTAGCCCGTGATGGAAACGGCGAAGTCCACGGGACAACCGCTGACGACGGCGAGCTTCTGCGCGTAGCGCGCGGCGCTGGCCAGTTCCTGCGCGAACGCCGGGGCCTCGAAATCGGCCTTGCCGAAAAAACGCGGCACGGCGACGCCGACGAGGACCGCCATCAGCACGATGACGACGATCAATTCGATCAGGCTGAACCCACGGGCCGCGCGCACCTTCCTATTGTGCACAAATAAAAAGGCGGCCTTGCGGCCGCCTTTTGTGCACCGCCGCCTGGTCAGCAGCCGCCCTCGGCCGACGTGATGGTCGGGGGCTCGCCCGCGACCGCCGCAACGTAAGTGACTGAGCAGGTGGCCAGCGTCGTCGCGCCGGTAACCTGGAAAATCACCGTGCCGGCGGTCGCCGAGTCGATCGTGTAGCTCTCAGTGTTGCCGATCGCATCCCCGATGCCGGCGATGGTGCCTGCCGGGTACGCGTTGACAACTGCGACGTCTCCACCGGGCGCGCCCTCCAGGAGCACGGTGCCGTTGGTGACGTTGCGCGCCAGCGACAGACCGTGCACCAGCGCGGAACTGCTGCGCGTCGTGCCGAGCATGCCGCGCACGGACGCGACGCGCGCGTCCTTGGCGAGACCTGCGAACCGGGGGATGGCGAAGGCGGCGAGGATGCCGATGATGACGATGACGACGACCAGCTCAATGAGCGTGAAACCCCGCTCGCGGGTGTTTTGCTGCGTACGCATTGCGTGATTCCTCCGGCTCCGCCGGCCGCAGCCGGTGTGCCTAAAGGTTGAACATCCGGAGGCTCCCAAAGCGGCCGCAGCCGCCCGGTCACTCCCGGGCCTAGCGGTATCCTCTCCCGGATTGGCCGAGGCCGCAAGGAACGGGCGTCAAGGGGGCGCCGCCGGTCCGTCCCCGTCGGCCGTCTATCGCGCCAGCACGTCCGCGATGAACGGGGCCAGGGCCAGCAGGCACCAGAAGGCCGATACCACCAGCACCAGGCCTGAAATCCGGGGGTGACCCTCGAAGGTCCCGTCCAGGTTGCCCACCACCGAGTCCAGGGGGGTGGTGGCCGGGCCGTCCTGCCAGCGGTTGGCGGTCCGTTCCAGGCCCTTGAGCAGGCTGGGCCGGAAGAAGACCAGCAAGCCGACCGCCAGGATCCCGCCATGCAGCCCCACCACCGCGACTTCCAGCGCCGCGGGCACCCAGTCGAGGCCGGCGGTGACCCAACTCCGCCCCAGGATGGCGAGCACGTCGGCGCGGTCGTAGGCGAAGGCCCAGCTCCACAGCACGTAGCCGGCGCCGGCCGCGATCATCGCGCCCACGGCGTGGTGATGGCGGTAGAAGAACCGCTCCAGGTGGTGCGGCTGGTCGAGCATCCGGAAGGTCGAGCCCGTCTCCACCCAACGGCTGAGCCACGCATTCAGCGCGAACAGCGCCTGCGGTCGCGCCAGCAGCAGCACGCCGACGATGACGGCGAGCGTCAGGCCCAGCACGAGCACCGCCAGCAGGCCTTGGGCCCAGGGCAACACTTCGGGTGACAAGGTATGCATGGGGGCGGGTAACTTAGACCTGCCCCCAACGTGGCGTCAACGCGGCCGTGCGTACCGGTGTGAACTAGGCCCGCTTCATCGCCGCGCCGGCGAGGTCCCACATCGGCAGGAACACGCCGAGCGCCAGCACCAGCACCACACCGCCAACGACGATGATCAGCAAGGGCTCCATCAGCGCGCCGAGATTCTCCACGTCGCTCTGCACGTCGCGATCGTAGAAGTCGGCCATCTCGTCCATCATCTCGTCGACGCGCCCGGTCTCTTCGCCCACCGCCAGCATCTGCAGCACCAGCGGCGTGAACAGGCCGGTTGCGGCGGCGGCGCGCGACAGCGCGTCGCCGCGCTCGATGAACTCGCGCATCGAGCGGACCTGCTCGCCGACGTACTCGTTCTGCACCGCGCGGCTGATCAGGTTGAGGCTCTCGAGCAGCGGCACGCCGGCGCGCGAGGTCATGGTAAAGGCGCGCGCGAAACGCGCCAGCGTGGCGCGCTGGATGATGCCGCCGAGCACCGGCAGGCGCAGCTTGGCGCGGTCCCAGGCGAAGGCGCCGGCTTCGGTGTTGAGGAACGCGCGCAACGCGAAGATGCCGGCGGCGAGGAGCGCCGCCATCAGCCACCAGTAGTCCACCGTGAAATTGGACACGCCGATGATCACACGCGTCGGCCCGGGCAGCTCGCTGCCAAACGCCGCGAAGATCTTCGAGAACTTCGGCACCACCAGGCCCATGACCACGGCGATGGCGACGCCGACAGCGGCCAGCACGATGATCGGATAGCGCAGCGCCTTGCCGATCGCATCGCGCGTCAGCTTGTCGAACGCCAGGTATTGGTGGAGGCGCTGGAAGGCCTCGTCAAGCTTGCCGGAGTTCTCGCCGACGCGGACCACGTTGACGAACAGCGCGTTGAAGATGTCCGGGTGCTTGGCCAGGCAGCTGGCGAGGTCGCGGCCCGCGTTGAGGCTGTCGATCACGTCGTGCAACGCGGTCACCATCATCGGGTTGCGCGCGGAATCGGCCAGGCCGCGCAGCGCGCGCACGATCGGGATGCCGGCCTTGGTCAGCGCGAACATCTGGCGCGCGAACAGCATCAGTTCCGTCAGTCCCGGCTTCTGCTGGAACAGGCGGATCTGCAAGACCTGCGAGGCAGCGCCCTCGCCCTGCACCGGGTCGATGCGCACCGGCGTGACGCCGGAATGGGTCAGCTGCGCCGCGGCGGCCGAGCTGCTGTCGGCCTGCAGCTCGCCGTTGACCAGGCGCCCGCCCCGGTCGCGCCCGCGAAATTTGAAGGTCGCCACGCTTTACGCCGCGACCGCGGACCGCACGTACGACGGCAGGTCTTCGAGGCTGCCGGTCACCCGGATCACCTCGCCGATCGACGTCACGCCCTGATTGGCGAAATCCAGGCCCGACTGTGCCAGCGGCCGGAAGCCCGGCTGCGCGGCGGCCGCGCGCTCGAACGCGGTGTAGTCCTGCCGCCGCAGGTGCTCGGCCAGCGTGCCGTCGAGCTCAAGCAACTCGTACACGCCGATGCGGCCGCGGTAGCCAGTGTTGTTGCAGTACTGGCAGCCGGTGCCGTGGCGGAGCTTTTGGCCGTGGCCGTCGCCCTTGCTCATCGCCTTGATCCAGGCCTGCTCGCCGGCGGTCGGCTGGTAGTGCTCGGCGCAGTTCTCGCAGACCCGGCGCACCAGGCGCTGCGCGATGACCGCGTTCAGCGCGGTGGCCACCATGTAGCCGGGGATGCCCATGTCCACCAGGCGGCTGACCGTGCTGATCGAATCGTTGGTGTGCAGCGTGGACAGCACCAAGTGGCCGGTCATGGCGGCGCGCACGCCGATCTCGGCGGTCTCCGAGTCGCGCATCTCGCCGACCATGATGATGTCGGGGTCCTGGCGCAGGGCGCTGCGCAGCACGCGCGCGAAGGTCAGCTCGATGCGCGGGTTGACCTGCACCTGGTTGATGCGCGGCAGGCGGTACTCGACCGGGTCCTCGACCGTGATGATCTTGTGCTCCGGCACGTTGACCGTGTTCAGCGCCGCGTACAGCGTGGTGGTCTTGCCGGAGCCGGTCGGCCCGGTCACGAGGATCATGCCGTTGGGCCGCTGTACCAGGCGTTCCATGCGCGTGCGCGTATCCGCGGGCATGCCGAGTTCAGCCAGGTCGAGCACGGTCCCCGCCTGGTCGAGCAGGCGCATGACGATGGACTCGCCGTGCGCCACCGGCATGGTGGAGAGGCGGATGTCGATGCGGCTGTTCTTGACCTTGATCTGGAAGCGGCCGTCCTGCGGCAGCCGCTTCTCGGAGATGTCGAGGCCGCTCATCAGCTTCAGGCGCGTGACCAGCGCCGAGGCGATGCGCGTCTCCTCGATGATCTGCTCGTGCAGGAAGCCGTCGATGCGCTGGCGCACGCGCAGCAGGTTCTCCTCCGGCTCGATGTGGATGTCGGAGGCGTGCACCTGGGTGGCGTCCTCGAACATCGACTGCAGCAGGCGCACGACCGGGGCGTCGTCGACCGTCGAGGCGGCGTCCGACAGCTGCGACAGGTCGAACTGGCCCTGCGCCAGCTCCTCGCCGAGCTCCTCGGCCAGGGTCACGATCTCCTCGGTGCGGCGATAGACCGTGTCGATCGCCTGCAGCACCTCGGACTCGCGCACGATCGACTGCTTGATCGGGCGCTTCAGGATCCGGCCGAGGTTGTCGTACGCGATGATGTCGGTCGGGTCGACCATGCCGACGACGAGCCCGTCGTCGTCGTTGCGCAGCACGATGGCGCGATGGCGGCGCGCGTGCTGCTCGGGCAGCAGCCGCACCACTTCCGGCGCGAACAGGTACTGGCGCAGGTCGATGACCGGCAGCAGCAGCTGCTCCGACAGCATCTTGAGCAGCTTCTCTTCCTCGATGAAGCCCAGCTCGATCAGCAGGTGACCGAGCATGCCGCCG
>JANNLM010000283.1:0-4093 GCA_031396825.1 Gammaproteobacteria bacterium
GAATCCTTGCTCTTGCGCCCGACCACGGTGACGTTGCCCTTGTAGAGCTTCACGCGCACCGTGCCGTTGACGTACTTCTGCGAGTCGTCGATGAGTCCCTGCAGCAGTTCGCGCTCCGGGCTCCACCAGTAGCCGGTGTAGATCAGCTTGGCGTAGCGCGGCATCAACTCGTCCTTGAGGTGCGCGACCTCGCGGTCGAGCGTCAGCGACTCGATGGCGCGGTGCGCCTTGAGCATGATGGTGCCGCCCGGGGTCTCGTAGCAGCCGCGCGACTTGATGCCGACGTAGCGGTTCTCCACCAGGTCGAGCCGGCCGATGCCGTGCTTCGCGCCCAGCTCATTGAGTTTCGCCAGCACACCGTAGGCCGTGAGCTTCTTGCCGTTGAGCGCCACCGGATCGCCCTTGCGGTACTGGATGTCCAGGTACTCGGGCCGCGCCGGCGCCTTTTCCGGCGCGGTGGTCCAGCGCCACATGTCCTCGTCGGGCTCCCAAGCGGGATCCTCGAGGCCGCCGCCCTCGTAGGAAATATGCAGCGCGTTGGCGTCCATCGAGTACGGCGAGCCGCCGCCCTTCTTTTTCTCGACCGGGATGCCGTGCTCGGCGGCGAACGCCAGCATCTGCTCGCGCGAGGTGAAGTCCCACTCGCGCCAGGGCGCGATGATCTTGATGTCCGGCTTCAGCGCGTAGGCGCCGAGCTCGAAGCGGACCTGGTCGTTGCCCTTGCCGGTCGCGCCATGGGCGATGGCGTCGCAGCCGGTCTTGACCGCAATCTCGACCTGGCGCTTGGCGATCAGCGGGCGCGCGATGGACGTGCCAAGCAGGTACTCGCCCTCGTAGAGGGCGTTGGCGCGGAACATGGGGAAGACGAAGTCGCGGGCGAACTCCTCGCGCAGGTCGTCGACGAAGATCTCCTTCACGCCGAGCATGCGGGCTTTCTTGCGGACGAACGACAGGTCCTCGTCCTGGCCGATGTCGGCGGTGAAGGTGACGACCTCGCAGCCGTAGGTGTCCTGCAGCCACTTGAGGATGACCGAGGTGTCCAGGCCGCCCGAGTAGGCGAGCGCGACCTTGCGAACCTGCTTCATTCGTTGCCCGATTCCGATGCATGAAAGGGCGCGGATTATAGCGGTATAGTCCCCTTCCCCATGAGCGACTCGCCCTCCCCGATTGCCAGCCGATTCCGCGGCTTCCTGCCGGCCGTGGTGGACGTCGAGTGCGGCGGCTTCAACGCCGCCACCGACGCGCTGCTGGAGATCGCGATCGTGCTGATCGAGATGGACGCCGAGGGCAACCTCAAGCGCGGCGCCACGCACGCGGCACACGTCGAGCCGTTCCCGGGCGCCAACATCGAGCAGGCCGCGCTCGACATCACCGGCATCAAGGTCGACCATCCGCTGCGCCTGGCCCTGCCCGAGCGCGAGGCGCTCGACAAGGTGCTCAAGCCGGTGCGGCAGGCGGTGTCCGACACCGGTTGCACGCGCGCGCTGCTGGTCGGGCACAACGCCCATTTCGACCTCGGCTTCGTCAACGCCGCCTGCGCCCGCACCAACTACAAGCGCAACCCGTTCCACCCGTTCACGGTGCTCGATACCGCGACGCTGTCCGGCGCCGTGCTCGGCCAGACCGTGCTCAAGCGCGCGCTCGACGTCGCCGGACTCGGCTACGACGGCAGCGAGGCGCACAGCGCCATCTACGACGCGGAGCGCACCACCGACCTGTTCTGCCTGATGGTCAACCGCTTGCGCCCGGTGTACGACAGCTTCGCGGCGCTGCTGCCGGAGCCCGCCGGCGGCGTCGACGCATGAAAGTCCTGCGCAAGCTGGTCGGCGCCCTGCTGAGCCTGCTCGGCCTGGTGCTGGTGCCGCTGCTGATCACGCTGTACGTGCGCTACGGCGGCGGCGGCGATTTCCCCGACCGCACCGGCACGCCGCTGCTGCGCGCGCCGTCGTCGCTGGAGCACGTGGCGAACCTGCCGACGCCGGCCGGCAACATCGCGGTGTCGGCGGGCGGGCGCGTGTTCGTCAGCCTGCATCCCGAGGCGCGGCCGAAGAACAAGGTGGTCGAACTGGTGGACGGCCAGATGAAGCCGTGGCCGAGCGAGGCGTTCCAGGGCGGCGCAGACCCGCGCGCGTTCCGCGAGGTGCTGTCGCTGCGCATCGACCGCCAGAACCGGCTGTGGACGCTGGATACCGGCCAGCACGGCATCCACCCCGGCCGGCTGCTGGCCTTCAACCTGAAATCCGGCGAGGTGGTGCACGAGTTCGAGTTCCCGCGCGAGATCGCCGGGCTCGGCTCGCACCTGAACGACTTCCAGGTGTCGCCGGACGGCAATTTCATCTACATCGCCGAGGCCAGCTTCTTCGCCAAGACACCGGCGCTGATCGTCTACGACATCGCCGGCAAGGCCGCCCGGCGCGTGCTCGAGCGCCACCCGTCAGTCACGGCGGAGTACTACACGCCGGTGGTGCAGAAGCGGCGCATGGTCGCGCTCGGGCTGGTCAGCATCCGCCCGGGCGTGGACTCGATCGCGCTCGACCACGCCGGCGAGTGGCTGTACTTCGCGCCGGTGACGAACCTGTCCATGTACCGCGCGCGCACCGCCGACCTGCGCAACGCGGCGCTGTCCGCGGGCGACCTCGCCGGCAAGGTCGAGACCTTCGCCGACAAGACCATGTCCGACGGCATCACCATCGACAGCGCCGGCACGCTCTACCTGACCGACCCCGAGCACTCGGCCGTCGTGCTGCTGCGCCAGGACAAGACGCTGCAGACCTTGCTGAAGGACGACATGTTGCGCTGGCCGGACGGCTTTTCCTGGGGCCCGGACGGCTATCTCTACGTCACCTGCAGCGCGCTGCAGCAGATCATCGGCCGCCCGCCGTGGACCTTCGACGACCACGCGCCCTACCAGGTCTACCGCTTCAAGCCGGGCGGCAAGGGCATTCCCGGGCATTGACCTGAACGCGGGCCGGGAAAGGGCGGGGTAAAATGCCGCCGTGAGCTCCCCTCCGACCAAGCTGGTTCCCGGCGTCAAGCTGCGCGCTGCCGAGAAGATGGCGCGCATCCCGATCCGCATCGAGCCGACCACGCAGCCGCTGCGCAAGCCGGAATGGATCCGCGCCAAGTTCGGCTCCTCGCCCGAGGTCGCCCGCATCAAGCAGGCCCTGCGCGAGAACAAGCTGCACACGGTCTGCGAGGAAGCCAGCTGCCCCAACCTGGCCGAGTGCTTCGGCAAGGGCACCGCCACCTTCATGATCATGGGCGACATCTGCACGCGACGCTGCCCGTTCTGCGACGTCGCCCACGGCCGCCCCAACCCGCTCGACACCGAAGAGCCGCGCCACCTGGCGCAGACCATCGCCGCGATGAAGCTGAAGTACGTGGTCGTCACCTCGGTGGACCGCGATGACCTGCTGGACGGCGGCGCGGCGCATTTCGCCGCCTGCATCCGCGAGACGCGCGCGGCCAGCCCCGGCATCCGCATCGAAGTGCTGGTGCCCGACTTCCGCGGCCGCATGGACCCGGCGCTGGTGATCTTCAAGGACACGCCGCCGGACGTGTTCAACCACAACCTCGAGACGGTGCCGCGGCTGTACAAGCAGGCGCGCCCCGGCTCCGACTACGACTGGTCGCTCGACCTGCTGGAGCGCTTCAAGGCGCTGCACCCGGAAGTGCCGACCAAGTCGGGCCTGATGCTCGGCCTGGGCGAGGAAATCACCGAGATCGAACAGGTGATGCGCGACCTGCGCGCCCACAACGTGAACATGCTGACGCTCGGGCAGTACCTGCAGCCCAGCAAGCACCACCTGCCGGTGGCGCGCTACGTGCACCCCGACGAGTTCGAGCGCCTGCGCGTGCTCGGCGAGCAGTTGGGCTTCTCGCACGTCGCCAGCGGCCCGATGGTGCGTTCGTCGTACCACGCTGACCAGCAAGCCCATGGAGTGCTCGCATGATGCGCACCACCCTGCTCGCCGCCGCGCTCTGCGCCAGCGGCGCCTCCCTCGCCGCCGAGACCGCGCAGGACTGCGCGGCGATCGCCGATCCGGCCGCGCGGCTGGCCTGCTACGACGCGAAGCACGGCCAGGCGGCGCCC
>JANNLM010000294.1:0-4413 GCA_031396825.1 Gammaproteobacteria bacterium
GTCCTCCAGCCAGGCGCCCTGCGCGGACTTGATCGGGATCGGCGGCAGCGCCTCGTGGTCCTTCATCTGCGTGCACGGATGCCAGACCCGCGCGAGCGAGCGGGCGGACCAGCTGGCGTTGTCGCTCATGGATAAAGGGGACGCACACAATTAAAAATTATGTGCGTCCCCTTTTTCAAAGGGTTTTGACCAACACGAGGGAGTTGCGCTGGAAGTTGTAGAAGCGCTGCTTCTGGACCGGCAGGTCTTCGATCTTGCCCTGCGCGAAGCCGCGCTCGACGAACCAGTGCGGCGCGGCGGTGGTCAGGCTGAACAGTTTCTTGAGGCCCTGCTTCCTGGCGTCGGCCTCGAGCCGCTTGAGCAGCGTGGCGGCGCGGCCGTGGCCGCGGTACTCGGAGTGCACCGCGACACAGGCCAGCTCGCCGGCCTTCGAGTCGGCGATGGGGAACAGCGCGGCGCAGGCGATCACCATGCCGTCGCGCACCATGACGTTGAAGCTGCCGATTTCCTGTTCGAGCTGCTCACGCGGCCGCGGCACCAGCACGCCGGACTCCTCCAGCGGCTGGATCAAGGAAAGAATCCCGCCGACGTCGTCGATGGTGGCATCGCGGATCGACTCGTAGCCCTCGTCGGCGTAGAACATCAGCCCCGAGCCGTCGCGCGTGTAGAGGTCGCGCAGCAGCGCGCCGTCGCGGCTCATGTGGATCAGGTGCACGCGCTTGACGCCGCCGCGCGCGGCGGTGGTCACCGACACCAGGCAGCCGCGATCCTCGGTCGACAGCTCCTGGTCGCCCTTGAGCATGGTTTCGGCGTCGGCCACGGCCATCTGGCCGGCGTCGCCGGCCTTCTCGGCCAGCGGCCACCTGGCCGGGTCGGACGGCACCAGGAAGATCAGCTTGTCGGCACCGAGCGCGGCGGCGACGGCGGTGGCGACGTCCTCCGCGCGCAGGTTGAAGATCTCGCCGGTCGGCGAGTAGCCGATGGGGGAGATCAGGCAGATGCGGTCGGCCTCGAGGTTGGCCTTGATCGACGCGATGTCCACGCGGCGCACGTCGCCGGTGTACTGCATGTCCACGCCATGGCGCACGCCCACCGGCTTGCCGGTGATCCAGTTGCCGGAGGCGATCTTGAGCCGCGCGCCGCCCATGGAGGTGCTGGCCAGCGAGGTGGACAGCGTCGCCTCGATCTCCATGCGCAGCCGGCCGACCGCCGCCATCACGCAGTCGAGCGTCGGCCCGTCGGTGACGCGCAGGTTGTCCACGTAGTCCGACTGGATGTCGCGCACCGCCAGCTCGCTGTCCACCTGCGGGCGGGCGCCGTGGATCAGGACCAGCTTGACGCCCAGGCTGTGGAGCAGGGCGATGTCGTAGATGAGCTGGTCGAAGTCCGGCCGTTCGGCCGCCTCGCCGCCAAAGGCGATGACGAACACGCGCCCGTTATGGGCGTGGACGTAGGGGGCGCTGCCGCGCAGGGCGGCGACGAAATCGTTGTCTTTCATTGGCCGCGAATTATGCACGGGGGCCTCCAGCTATGTCTCGCCCTTGACCGCGCAGCGCCGTGGCGGTGAAGTGAGTGCATGAACGCAGGCTGGCGGGCTGTGCTCCGGCGGTATTTCGGCTTCGTGCTGCTGGCCAACCTGGCCTGGGAGGCGGCGCACCTGCCGCTCTACACCGCCTGGTCGACCAAGACCCCTGCATTCCTGGCGTTTGCCGTTGCGCATTGCACGCTGGGCGACCTGCTGATCGCCGCGGCGGCACTGGCGCTGAGCCTGCTGGTGGTCGCCCGCGAGCGCTGGCCAGCCGAAGGCTACGCGCGGCGGTCACCGCGACGGTGCTTGGCGTGGTCTACACGGCGTTCAGCGAATGGCTGAACCTCGTCGTGCGGCAGAGCTGGGCGTACTCGCCGCTCATGCCGGTGATTGGCGGGATCGGGCTGACGCCGCTGCTGCAGTGGCTCGTGATCCCGCCGCTCGCGTTCCGCTTCGCGCGCAAGGCCAATGAAGAACGATAACCCGGAGTACCCCTTCCACGCGGAGGCCAGCGCGCTCGTGCAAGCCTCCGCCGAGGAGCTGTTCGCGCACCTGGACGACCACTCGCGCCTGTCTTCGCACATGAGCAAACGCTCCTGGATGATGGGTGGCGGACAAATGCGCATCGAGACGGACCCGCTTGGCGGCAAGGCAGTCGGCTCGCGCATCAGCCTGTCCGGCCGGGTGTTCGGCCTCGCGCTGCGGGTCGACGAGGCGGTCACCGAGCATGCGCCGCCGCGGCGCAAGGGCTGGGCCACGACCGGGACCCCACGGCTGCTGGTGATCGGCGCTTACCGAATGGGTTTTGAAATCACGCCACAGGGCGCGCAATCCTCGCTGCGCGTATTCATCGATTACGCGTGGCCTGCGACCGGGCTGCCCGGGCTGAAGGGCGTCCTCGCGAAGGCCTACGCCCAATGGTGCACGCAGCGCATGGGCCGCGACGCCGCCGCGCATTTCGCGGCGCGCTGACACGGGGGCAGGCCGGCCACGGGAGCTTATAATCCCGGCATGCAGCAACCCCTCCGTTACGACGAGCTGGCCGAGGCCCTTTCGAGGCTCGGTTACACGCAGAACGCCGCCGAATACCACGGCGCCCTGTGCGGCGCGCTGTGCGTGAAGGAGCCGGCCCAGATCGACCCGCTCAAGCTGATCGAGTCCTCGGGCAAGACCGACGACGCCACCGGCGGCGCCGCCCAGGCGTTGCACCGGCTGCGCGGCGAGTCGGCCAATTCCTTCACCGATGCGGCGCTCGGCTTCGTGCCGCTGCTGCCGGACGACGAAGAGGAGCTGCCGCAGCGCGTGCGCGCCCTGTCGGCCTGGTGCGAGGGCTTCCTGTATGGCCTGGCCTCCGGCAAGCCGCTGGTCATGAAGCAGTGCTCGGCCGAGTTCAAGGAAATCGTCAACGACTTCACCGAGTTCACCCGCGCCGGGGTCGGCGAAGAAGAGGACCAGGAACTGGAAGAGACCGCCTACGCCGAGCTGGTCGAGTACGTGCGGGTGGGCGCGCAGCTGATCTACCTGGAACTGCACGAGCGGGCGCCGCAAGACACCGCTTCAACGGTTCATTAAGGACAAACCATGACGGGACCGACGATCGTCGAACTGGATGAATACGCCTCGCGCCGCGCGCGCCTGATGCAGGCGATGGGGCCGGACGGCATCGCCATCGTGCCGGCCGCGCACGAGGTCATCCGCCACCGCGACACGCATTACCGCTTCCGCCAGCACAGCGACTTCCGCTACCTGACCGGCTTCCAGGAGCCCGAGGCCATCGCCGTGCTCGCGCCGGGCCGCGCCGGCGGCGAGTACCTGCTGTTCGTGCGCCCGCGCGACCGCACCCGCGAGATCTGGGACGGCTTCCGCGCCGGCCCCGAAGGCGCCGTGAAGACCTACCGCGCCGACCAGGCCTACAACCTGTCCGAGTTCGCCGGCATGCTGCCGGGCCTGCTCGGCGGACGGGCGCGCGTCTACTACACGCTCGGCGAGCACGCGCAGCTGGACCCGGTGCTGACGACCTGCGTGCGCGACATCCGCGACATCTCGCGCCGCGGCTCCGCCGCACCGTTCGAGTTCGTCGCGCTCGAGACCACGCTGCACGAGCAGCGCCTGCACAAGACGTCGGCCGAGATCCAGCACATGGACCACGCCTGCACCGTCACGGCACGCGCGCACGTGCGGGCGATGAAATTCGCCAAGCCGGGCAAGTGGGAGTACCAGCTCGCGGCCGAAATCAGCCACGAGTTCGAGCTCGAGGGCATGGAGGCCGGCTACCAGAGCATCGTCGGCACCGGCGCCAACGCCTGCATCCTGCATTACGTCGAGAACACCGCGCAGTGCAAGGACGGGGATCTCGTCCTGATCGACGCCGGCGGCGAGCATCGCGGCTACAACGCCGACATCACGCGCTGCTTCCCGGCCAACGGCAAGTTCAGTCCCGCCCAGAAGGCGATCTACGAAGTGGTGCTGGCGGCGCAGGTCGCGGCCATCGACGAACTGAAAGTCGGCAACCCGAGCAGCCGTCCGCACGAAGTGGCCACGCGCAAGCTGGTCGAGGGCATGGTCGCGCTCGGCCTGCTCAAGGGCGACGTGGACACGCTGATCAAGGAAGAGCAGTACAAGAAGTACTTCATGCACGGCACCGGCCACTGGCTCGGCATGGACGTGCACGACGTCGGCCGCTACAAGATTGCAGGCCAGGCGCGGCCGTTCGCGGCCGGCATGATCATGACCGTGGAGCCGGGCCTGTACGTCTCGCCCGGCACCGAAGGCGCCGACCAGAAGTACTGGGGCATCGGCGTGCGCATCGAGGACGACGTGCTCGTCACCGACAAGGGTCCGCGCGTGCTGACCGCCGGCGTGCCGAAGAAGGTCAGCGAGATCGA
>JANNLM010000068.1:0-6280 GCA_031396825.1 Gammaproteobacteria bacterium
CCCTGCTGCGCGCCACGCTCGAGACGCCGGGCGAGAACCGCGTGCTCGTGGTCGACGCGGGTGGTTCAATGCGATGCGCCGTGCTGGGCGGCAACCTCGGGCAGCTCGCGGTGACGAACGGCTGGGCCGGGCTTGTGCTCAACGGCTGCATCCGCGACTCGGAGGAGATCGCCGGCCAGTCGGTCGGGGTCAAGGCGCTCGCAGTCCACCCCCGCAAGAGCGAGAAGGGGCTGCATTCAGCGCATGCAGACCGCATCGTCAGCTTCGCCGGGGTGAGCTTTCGACCGGGCGCCTGGCTATATGCCGACGCGGATGGCGTAGTGGTTCTGGACACGGCTGCCAAAAAGTAGCTTTATCCTGTAAAAACAATCAGAAAGACCGCATATCTCGACGGCGGTTTATTTTTGCTGCATTGCAACGAACGCCCTATAATCACCGCCGCCGCGGATTTCCAGCGCACGCTTCCGGCGCCGCTGAATCCGCGTTTCTTGCCTGACCAACATGAGAGCCCGATGAACAAGCTGCCCAAGGGTGTGGAAATTGTCGGCCCGCTGAAACCGGGCTACGAGAAGATCCTGACCGCCGAAGCGCTGGCGTTCCTCGCCAAGCTCGTCCGCAAGCACGCCCCGACCCGCAGCAAGCTGCTGGCGTACCGCGTGGAGCGCCAGCGCAAAATCGATGCCGGCAAGCTGCCGGGCTTCCTGCCGGAGACGAAGAAGGTCCGTTCGGGCCAGTGGCAGATCAAGGGCATTCCCGCCGACCTGCAGGATCGTCGCGTCGAGATCACCGGTCCGGTCGACCGCAAGATGGTCATCAACGCGCTGAACGCCGGCGCGAAGTGCTTCATGGCGGACTTCGAGGACTCGCAGGCGCCGACCTGGGACGGGCTGATCCAGGGCCAGCTCAACCTGCGCGACGCGGTGCGCCGCACCATCACGTTCACCTCGCCGGAAGGCAAGGGCTACAAGCTCAACGAGAAGATTGCGACATTGCTGGTGCGCCCGCGCGGCTGGCACCTGCCCGAGAAGCACCTGCTGATCGACGGTCAGCCCGCGCCGGGCGGCATCCTCGACTTCGCGCTGTTCTTCTTCCATAACGCGAAAGAGCAGCTCGCCCGCGGCACCGGCCCGTACTTTTACCTGCCGAAAATGCAGTCTCACCTTGAGGCGCGGCTGTGGAACAGCATTTTCGTCGACGCCCAGAAAGCGCTGAAGATCAAGCCGGGCACGATCAAGGTGACCGTGCTGATCGAGACGCTCTGGGGCGCGTTCGAGATGGACGAGATCCTCTACGAGCTGCGCGACCACATCGTGGCGCTGAACTGCGGCCGCTGGGACTACATCTTCAGCTGCATCAAGACGCTGAAGGAGCGTCCGGACTGGATCGTGCCGGACCGCCTGCAGGTCACAATGGACAAGCATTTCCTCGACAGCTACAGCAAGCTGCTGTGCGAGACCACGCACAAGCGCGGCGCCCAGGCCATGGGCGGCATGGCGGCGTTCATCCCGACCAAGGATCCCGCGAAGAACCAGGAAGTGTTCGCCAAGGTCAAGGCCGACAAGCTGCGCGAAGTGAAGAACGGCCACGACGGCACCTGGGTCGCGCACCCGGGCCTGGTGCCGATCGCGATGGACGTGTTCAACCAGCACATGCCCTCGCCGAACCAGGTGGGCAAGCAGTTCAGCTACGGCATCAAGGCCGAGGACCTGCTGACCCGGCCGGAAGGGCAGTGCACCGAGGCCGGGCTGCGCAACAACATCAACGTCGGCATCGGCTACGTCGAGGCGTGGATCTCGGGCAACGGCTGCGTGCCGCTGCACAACCTCATGGAAGACGCCGCCACGGCGGAGATCTCGCGCACCCAGGTCTGGCAGTGGCTGCGCCACGGCGCCACGCTGGCCGATGGCCGCCGGGTCACGCGCGAGCTGGTGTTGCAGATCCTCGACGAGGAACTGGCCGGCTATCGCAAGGCGCTGGGCGATGAGCGCTACTACAAGGCCCGCTTCGCGGAGGCCGCCGGCATCATGGCGCGCATGTCCACGGCGGCCGAGTGCGCCGACTTCCTGACCCTTCCTTCTTACCATTACCTCGATTGAGGAATTTCTCCGACAATGGCTGCTGACGGCGACTCAACCAAGACCCCCACCGGGACGACTGCAATGAAGCGTGACGACCAGATCAAGGCCCTCGAAAAGGACTGGCACAGCAATCCGCGCTGGAAAGGCATCAAGCGCGGCTATTCCGCCGCTGACGTCGTCCGCCTGCGCGGCTCACTGGCCGTCGACCACACGCTGGCCAAGCGCGGCGCCGAGAAGCTGTGGAAGCTGGTCAACGGCGAGGCCAAGAAGGGCTACGTCAACGCCTTCGGCGCCATCACCGCGGGCCAGGCCATGCAGCAGGCCAAGGCCGGCCTCGAGGCCGTGTACCTGTCCGGCTGGCAGGTCGCCGCCGATGGCAATACCTCGCAGACCATGTACCCGGACCAGTCGCTGTATGCGTACGACTCGGTGCCGACCATGGTTCGCCGCATCAACAACACCTTCAAGCGCGCCGACGAGATCCAGTGGCAGCGCGGTGTCGGCCCCGGCGACAAGGGTTTCGTGGACTTCTTCCTGCCGATCGTGGCGGACGCGGAAGCCGGCTTCGGCGGCGTGTTGAACGCCTTCGAGCTGATGAAGAACATGATCGACGCCGGCGCCGCCGCCGTGCACTTCGAGGACCAGCTCGCGGCCGTGAAGAAATGCGGCCACATGGGCGGCAAGGTGCTGGTGCCGACGCAGGAAGCGATCGAGAAGCTGGTGGCGGCGCGCTTCGCCGCCGACGTCATGGGCGCGCCGACGTTGATCCTGGCTCGCACCGACGCCGAGGCGGCCAACCTGCTGACCTCGGACCACCACCCGAACGACAAGCCGTACCTCACGGGCGAGCGCACGGCCGAGGGCTTCTACCGCGTCAAGAACGGTCTCGAGCAGGCCATCAGCCGCGGCGTCGCTTACGCGCCGTACGCGGACCTGGTGTGGTGCGAGACCGGCACGCCGGACCTCGGCTTCGCCAAGGAATTCGCGCAGGCCGTGCACAAGGCTTCGCCGGGCAAGCTGCTGGCGTACAACTGCAGCCCGTCCTTCAACTGGAAGAAGAACCTGGACGACAAGACCATCGCCAAGTTCCAGGACGAGATGTCGAAGCTGGGCTACAAGTACCAGTTCATCACGCTCGCCGGCATCCACATCAACTGGTACAACACCTTCCAGTTCGCGCACGCCTATGCGAACGGCGAGGGCATGAAGCACTACGTGCAGATGGTGCAGGAGCCCGAGTTCAAGGCGCGCGAGCAGGGCTACACCTTCGTGTCGCACCAGCAGGAAGTGGGCGCGGGCTATTTCGACGACGTGACCACCGTGATCCAGGGCGGCACCTCGAGCGTCAAGGCCCTCAAGGGTTCGACCGAGGAAGAGCAGTTCCACTGATCGCGGCTGTTGGTACCCAGCGACGGGGGCCTCCGGGTCCCCGTTTTTTTGTCTATTGCAATGGCGCGGGCAACCCTGCAACAGTATCGCCCGGGGTTTGTTCATAAAAACGGGGGTTGACCATATGCGTTACGCAATTGCGCGCCGTCTCGGCGCCGTATTGTTTCTGTCGGTGCTGGTTTCCTGCGAGAGTGGCGGTGGCGGCCCGGGCTCCGTGTCGCTGAAGACCGAGGCAGACGTCGCCCGCGAAGTCTCGAACCTGACGTTCATCGTCGAGACCTCCTTCGGGACGGCCACGTCGGGAGCGCGCAGCGCGGGCGCCAGGGCAGTCGCGGCGCGGTTCCAGTCCATGCACTCGCGCGGGACACAGGCTCGCGCCAAGAGCACGTCGGTGACGCCGAAGGCGGCCGAGACCATCGAGTGTGGCTCAGGCTTCTATACGTTCGAGAACTTCTTCGAAGTGCAGCGTGAACTCCCGTTGTTCGACGTCACCCCGACGCTCGACTACTACGCCGAGGACAACCACGACTGCACCTACACGGAAGGCACGTACAGCGAGTTCTACGACGGCAAGCTGGAGGACGGCGGCAACGGCGCGTACGCGGAAGGCACGGTGCAGAGCCCGCGCTACGACTACTTCAAGGATGGCAGCGGCAGCACGCCGAACCGCTACATCGAAGAGGACACCGGCTACAAGTTCTCGCTCAAGGCGCTGGGCCGCGGCGAGACCAAGGACACCGGCGTCGCCGTGGAGAGCCGCGAGATCTTCGATTTCGACGTCACGCTCACGTCCGACGGCGACAGCGTCCACTTCGGCATCAAGACCGGCGCCAGCGGCGACCCGCTGATCGTCGTGGACAACTCCGGCGGCGACGGCTCGGTGAGCCTCGACGGGCCGATCACGTACGACAGCGACTTCTGCGACAGCGGCAAGGTGAACTTCACAACCGTGCAGAACCTGACCGTCGGCGAGGATATCAGCGGTCAATTCCTCAATGGCGGCGACCTCCTCCTCGAGTCGGGCAGCGGCAGCGTCGAGCTCGTGTTCGCGGGCGACGGCAGCGTGACGTACACCTTCGAGAACGGCGACAGCGGCTCGCTGACGCTGGCGGAGCTGCGTGCGGCTGAGGCAGCGTGCTTCGCCTTCCCGGGAGGGCCGGGCTGAGCCGGCGTGCCAGCGGCTTTGAGCCGCGATCACCAGGAAAGGGCCGCATTGCGGCCCTTTCTTTTTTGGCGTGGCGCAGGCGGCGCATAATTCCGCCACCCGCCACTGGAGATACCCGTGATCGTCCGCCTCGCTGTCCTGTCCTCCAGCCTTGTGCTGTGCGCGCCCGCGCTGGCGGAGGAAACGCCCGCGCCGCAGGCTCCCGCGCAGGACGCGCCCGCGACCTACGACAAGGACCGCGCGCACGCCTATGCCGGTTTCGGCCTGATCGCCGCGAGCAGTTCGGCCTCGGCGCTGTTGGTGCCGGACCAGGACGCCGAAGGGGGCGGCCTGCTGGCGCGCGGCGCCGCGCACTCGGCCAAGGTCAACCCCTCGCTCGACATCGGCTTCACCGGCCAGGTGGCGCTGATGTCGCGCACCTTCGACGGGACCGACGAGGAAGTCGGCGATGCGCTGGTCGAGCTCGACGGCGGCATCCGCGTGGCGGAGCTGTTCTATTTCACGCTCGGCTACACCACGCAGACCACGGCGTACGAGACGCCTGATCTGGCCACGACCTACACGGTCGTGCCGATCGGCGCGGGCCTGTACAAGACCACGGAGTCCGGTTACTTCCTGCTGCAGGTGCGGGTGGGCGGGGGCCGGCTCAGCAACGACCAGAACGACGACACCGAGCGCGTGAAGTACGGCGGCGTGCGCGCGGTCATGCAGCAGGGCTTCGGCTCGAAGCTGCAGTTCCTGCTGGGCCTGGGCCTGGACCGCTACGACCTGGGGGACTACGAAAACGACGACTTCGTGCGCGTTGAGTTCGGGTTGGGCTTTGGCCTCTAGCGTCCACTTTCCATGCCCGCGAATACAGGGGTAATTGCCGGGAGACTGGCGGCGGCGTAAAACGACGGCTCTCGGCCATTTTTTGGGGGAGTGCCATGTTGCGTCTTGCTGCCGCCGCGCTCGTCGGTATCGCGTTCATCGCGGGTTTCGCCTGCACCCGCTCCACCACCACCAAGGAGCCCGGCGCAGCCCCGCAGGCACCCGTGGGAGCGACGCTGCTCGAGGGCCTGGGCGACTACACGATGGGCATGGTCAGCGCCAACCCCACCGCGCAGCGCTGGTTCGATCAGGGCCTGAACCTGGCTTACGGGTTCAACCACGATGCCGCCGAGCGCTCGTTCCTGAAGGCCACCGAGGCCGACCCGCAGTGCGCCATGTGCTGGTGGGGCGCCTCGCTGGTGCTCGGCCCGCACGTCAACGCCGCCATGGACCCGGCCAGCAACGACAAGGCCTGGGTGCGGGCGCAGAGGGCGGTGAAGCTGGCGGGCACCGACCGCGAGCGCGCGTTCGCCAGGGCGCTCGTCACGCGTTACGCGCAGGCCGCACCGGCGGACCGCGCCCCGCTCGACCAGGCCTACGCCAACGCGATGGGCGAGCTGGTCAGGCAGCTGCCGGACGACGCGGAAGCGGCGACGCTGTTCGCCGAGGCGCTGATGGACCTGGCGCCCTGGAACTACTACGACGCGGCGGCCCGGCCGATGGGGCGCACGCTCGAGTTCGTGGCGACGCTCGAGTCGGTCCTCAAGAGCAACGCCAACCATCCCGGCGCGCTGCACCTGTACATCCACGCGGTGGAAGCCTCGACCAACCCGGGCCG
>JANNLM010000359.1:0-3489 GCA_031396825.1 Gammaproteobacteria bacterium
TGGCGCCCGCTTCGCCGTTGGCCCACTCCAGCGTCTGCGGGCTGGTGGCGGTGAAGTCGGCCGGCGTCGCCGCCGTACCCGCCGCGAGGTTGACCTGCACCGACACCGCGCCGCAGGTGCCGCCGGCGCGCGTGACGGTGACAGCGCCGGTGCCGGCCGCTTCGACGGCGGAGGTGCTGGTGACGTTGAGCGTGCCGGGGCCTTCACTCGGGCCGCAGACGACGGTGTCGTCGGTGTCGGTGTCGTTGGCGGGCACGGCGTCGTACTGGCCGGAGCTCACGCTCGCGGTGTTGACGATGGTGCGGTCCGACGGCGCGACGGCCGGGGCCAGCACGGTGATCTCGATCGGCGCGGCCTCGCTGTCGGCGGGCAGCGGGCTGCCCAGCGCGCAGGTCACGGTGCCAGCGCTGTTGGCGCAGTTCCAGCCCTCGCCGGTGGCCTCGATCAGGGTGACCGAATCGAAGCCGCTCGGCAGCGTGTCGCTGACGACCACGGCAGCGGCGCTGCCGATGGCGCCGTCCACGGCGGCAATGCCGGTCGGCGTCGTCGCCGGATGCAGGTTGGCGACGGTGATGGTGTAGGTGAGCGTGTTGCCGGCAGACACGGGGTCGGGGCTGTCGGACTTGGCCAGCGACAGGTCCACCGCCTGCGGGCCGACCGCGCGGCGCGCGAACAGGCCGTTCGCATCGCCGCTGCCGTTGCCCTGCCAGGCCACGACGCTGTCGCCGTCGGCGTCGAGCGCCACGGCCGGCGCGCGCTGGTCGAGCGCGGCCGTCGAGTTCAGGGTGAACTCGCCCTCGCTGCCGGCAACGCCCGCGGCCGTGTAGCGGCGCGCGACGACGTCGTAGTTGCCGGCGCTGTTGCTCTCCCAGGCGATGACGAAGTCACCGTCGGCGTCGAGCGCGATTGCCGGCACGGCCTGCGTGGCCGTCTCCGTGCTGTTGACGTCGAACTCGCTCGAGTCGAGCGGGCTGCCGAGGCTGTCGAAGCGGCGCGCGTAGATGCCGCTGCCGTCCGCGTCCGGGCCCGACCAGGCGACCACGAAGCCGCCGTCGCCGGCGCGGCCGACGGACGGGTTCTCCTGGTTGTCGGCCGTGAGGGTGTTGACCGCGAACTCGGCGGCGATCTGGGTGCCGTCGGCGGCGAACAGCCGGGCGTAGATGCCGTTGAGGCTGCCGTCCTGGCCGTTGCTCTCCCAGACCACGGCGAAGTTGCCGTCGAAATCCATGGCAACCGCGGCATCGCGCTGGCTGCCGGTGGTGAAGGTGTTGACCTGGAACTCGCTGCCCTGCATCGCGCCGGACGCGTCGAACCGCTGCGCGTAGACGCCCTGGCCGCTGCCGTCCTGGGCGAGGCTCTGCCAGGTCACGACGAAGTCGCCGTCGACGTCCATCGCCACGGCCGGCAGGTCCTGCGTGTTGGTGGTGGTGGTGTTGACGCGGGTTTCCTCGCCGAGCGGGGCGCCTTCGGCGTCGAAGCGCTGCAGGAACACGCCGGTGGCGTCGGCCTGGCCGGTCTGCGTGCCGTTGCCGGACCAGACGATGACGAAATTCCCGGTGGCGTCCATCGCCACGGCCGGCGCGGCCTGCGTGCCGGCCGCCGTGGTGTTGACCACCGTCTCGTCGCCGAGCGCGACGCCCTTGGCGTCGAAGCGCTGGAAGTAGACCTCGGCGCCGTCGGTCGCGGTAGTGCTGCTCCACGCCACGACGGTGTCGCCGTCGGCAGCGCGCGCCACGGTGGCGCCCTGCGCCAGGGTGGTCGCGTTCGCGCGCGTTTCGCCGCTGCCCAGGGTGGTGCCCGGAAGCGCCGCATAGATGACGGCGGTGACGGTCAGTGCGCCAGCCAGGACCAGCCCGCGGCGAACAGCAGTACGCGTGGACATCGTGTTTTCCCCCGAGCCGGATCCAGGAGACCGGCCAAAAATGGTGCACATGAGCAGCAATTCAGGTCGCGGACATTAACAGGGCAATATGAACGCGTCATCATGTTTTTTTACTAGTGCCGGGAAGGGTGTTTTTACCAGTCCGCCCACCCCGGTTTGGGTCCGCCGCGGCACGTTCCTTGGACGGCAGTTCGCGTCTGGCCGCGGTCCGGCTTGCGCCGCCCGCCGAAGCCGCTTACTTTGCCCACCTTCCGGCACCCGCCGGCCCGATGCCCGGAGCCACACCCGCAATGAACGGCACCAGCGTTCGCAAGGTCGCCATCGTCGGCGGCGCCCGCATCCCCTTCTGCCGTTCCAACACGCTCTACGCCCAGCGCAGCAACCAGGACATGCTGACCGCCGCCTTCAAGGCCGTGGTCGACAAGTACCAGCTGCACGGCGAGCAGCTCGGCGAAGTGCAGGCCGGCGCGGTGCTCAAGCACTCGCGCGACTTCAACCTGTGCCGCGAAGCGGTGCTCAGCTCGGGCCTGGCCGCCGAGACGCCGGCATCCGACGTGCAGATGGCCTGCGGCACCGGCCTGCAGGCGACCATCAATATCGCCAACAAGATCGCGCTGGGCCAGATCGACGTCGGCATGGCCGGCGGCGTCGATACCGCCTCGGATGCGCCGATCGGCGTCAACGAGAAGCTGCGCAAGGTGCTGCTGAAGGCCAGCGCCGCCAAAACGACCGGCGCGCGCCTCAAGGCCCTGACCGGCCTGCGGCCGCAGCACTTCTTCATGCCCGCAACGCCGTCGGTGATGGAAGCGCGCACGCGCATGTCCATGGGCGAGCACTGCGAGCTGATGGTCAAGGAGTGGAAGATTTCGCGCGAGGACCAGGACCAGCTCGCCTTCCTCTCCCACAAGAACGGCGCCAAGGCCTACGACGAGGGCTTCTACAAGGACCTCGTGGTGCCCTACTCCGGCGCCGAGCGCGACAACAACCTGCGCCCGGATACCTCGCTCGAGAAACTCGCGACGCTCGGCCCCGCCTTCGACAAGAAGAGCGGCAAGGGCACGCTGACGGCGGGCAATTCCACGCCGCTGACGGATGGCGCCTCGGCGGTGCTGCTGGCGTCCGAGGACTGGGCCAAGGCCCACGGCATGAAGGTGCTCGCCTACCTCACCGGCGCCCAGACTGCCGCCGTGGACTTCTTCGTCAAGAAGGAAGGCCTGCTGATGGCGCCGGCCTACGCCGTGCCGCGCATGCTGGCCCGCGCCGGCATCAAGCTGCAGGATTTCGATTTCTACGAGATCCACGAAGCCTTCGCGGGACAGGTGCTGTGCACGCTCAAGGCCTGGAACGACCCCAAGTTCTGCAAGGAGCGGCTCGGCCTGTCGGCGCCGCTGGGCGAGATCGACCGCAGCAAGCTCAACATCAAGGGCAGCAGCGTGGCGCTGGGTCATCCGTTCGCCGCAACCGGTGGGCGCATCCTGGCAACGCTGGCGAAAATCATTGACCAGAACGGTGGTGGACGCGGACTCGTCTCCATCTGTGCCGCCGGCGGCCTCGGCGTCACGGCTATCCTGGAACGCTGAGGCGCGCCCCGGCGGCATGGGAATGCC
>JANNLM010000363.1:0-1992 GCA_031396825.1 Gammaproteobacteria bacterium
GTCGCGCAGCAGCGCGTCCATTTCCGGCACCGTCAGCACGCGCCCCGCCCGTACCGCCGAGCGGCAGGCCATGTCGGCCAGCACGCGCTCCTGCGCCTCGGTCACGTCGGCGAAATGGCGGTGGCTGTCCTGCTCGGCAGCTTCGCCGAGCAGCGTCTTCACAAAATCGGCCAGGTCGGAGTGCGCGAGCAACGGCGGCACCGCGCGCACCGTCAGCATCGACGGACCGGCGCGGTCAAGCTCGAGGCCGAGGCGCGCGAAGCGTTCGCGCGAAGTTTCGGCCTGATCCGCCACGTCCTCCGGGACGCTCACCGTGACCGGCACCAGCAGCGCTTGCGAAGCCACGCTACCGCCCCGCAGTTGCTGCTTGAGCCGCTCGTACAGCACGCGTTCGTGCGCGGCGTGCATGTCTACCAGCACGAGCCCCTGCTGGTTTTGCGCAACGATGAAAATCCCGTTGAGTTGCGCCAGTGCGTGGCCCAATGGGGATTCGTCTGTGCCCGGCGAAGGGGCGCCCACCCCTCGCCCCCGATGGGATTGCGCCAAATGGTCGCTCGGGGCAGGCGCCCCTTCGCCGAGCCGAAATGCCGACGCGGGCGCTGCTCCGCCGGACCCGTAGCGAAAGCCGTCCTGCGAGGCGATCTCGCCAGTCGCGCGGTCGAACTCAACTTGGTGGTGGTGCGATGGATCCGGGCGCACGCGACGCAGCGCCTGGTGCACGGCGCCGAAAATGAAGTCGTGCACGGCGGATGAATCGCGGAAGCGGACCTCGGTCTTGGCCGGGTGGACGTTCACGTCCACGCGCGCCGGGTCGAGCTCGAGGTACAGCACGAAGGCCGGGAAGCGCGTGCCGTGCAACGCATCGGCGTAGGCGCGCCGCAGGGCGTGGCCGACCAGCTTGTCGCGCACCGGGCGGCCGTTGACGTAGAAGTGCTGCAGGTCCGGCTGCGCGCGCGAAAAGCTCGGCAGCGCGATCCAGCCGGACAGCCGCAGGCCGAGGCGCTGCTCGTCGAGCACCAGCGCGTTGTCGAGGAACTCCGGGTCGGTGACTTCGCCCACGCGGCGCGCCTGCGCGTCGGCGCCCCCGGCCGCGGCCAGCTCGAATACCTTGCGCGCACCGTGGCGCAACGCAAAGGCGGTGTCGAAGCGCGCCAGCGCGATGCGTCGCACGGCCTGGTCGACGTGGCGGAACTCGGTGGCGTCCGCGCGCATGAACTTGCGTCGCGCCGGCGTGTTGAAGAACAGGTCGCGCACCTCGACCGTCGTGCCGGCCGGATGCGGCGACGGTTCCGGAGCGGCGCCCGCCAGCGCGCCCTCACCGCCGACGCGCCAGCCGTGCCCGTCGGCGGCCGTGCGCGAGGTGAGCGCCAGGCGCGACACCGACAGGATGCTGGGCAGCGCCTCGCCACGGAAGCCGAGCGATTGCACGCGCTCGAGGTCGGACAGCGAGGCGATCTTGCTGGTGGCGTGGCGGGTCAGCGCCAGGGCGAGCTCGCCGCGCGCGATGCCGCGGCCGTCATCGCGTACCTGGATGCGGGCCAGCCCGCCCTGCTCGGCCTCGACCTCGATGCGGCGCGCCCCGGCGTCGAGGCTGTTCTCGACCAGTTCCTTGACGACCGCGGCGGGGCGCTCGACGACTTCGCCGGCAGCAATCTGGTTGACCAGTTGCTCGGGCAGGACCTGGATGGGCATGGGGCCGTGATTATGGCCCACGCGGCGCAGCGGTTTAGAGTTTTGGGAGGGTCAGCGCGCGGCTTGTCCGCTCAGCGACACCGGCTGCAGGCCGCCCGCCGGACGCTCGGACTCGGCCACCTGGTGCAGCGGCCGGTAGCTCTTGAAGTAACCCTTGATGCCCTCGAGCATCGAGCGCGCCAGCTTGTCCTGGTAGGAGGGATCGCGCAGCAGCCGCTCCTCGCGCTCGTTGGTGAGGAACGCGGTCTCGACCAGCACCGACGGGAAGCTCGCGGACTTGAGCACGACGAACGAGGCCTG
>JANNLM010000007.1:0-16178 GCA_031396825.1 Gammaproteobacteria bacterium
TCGTTCAAGGAGCGCACCGAGGCCGAGCAGCAGAAGGCCAACCTCGCGCTGCTGGGCATCGAGTCGCGCATCGAGAAGGTCACCATCGACAACGGCCAGACCTGGCATCGCGTGAACATCGGCCCCGAGAAGGACCCGCGCAGGGTCGAGACCATCCTGGCCCGGCTCGAGGAAAACGAGATCAAGGCCCTGGTCAGAATGGTGCCGGATTGAGTCGCGCCTAAGAGGCGCTCCTACTAGAATCGCGGCACGCCCGATTTCGAGGTCCGCCGCCATGCGCTTCTCCCTCGCGCTTGCTGCCCTGCTGCTGCCGCTCACCGCCCTCGCCGCTGCCCCCGCGAAGCCGTCGCCCAAGGCGGCGCCGAAGGACCCGAAGGTACAGCGCGCCGAGCGCGGCAACCTCGTCACCGAGAACATCCCCGAGATCCCGGCTGCGCTGGCCGAGCGCACCAACCAGTACCAGCAGGCGCGCGGCGCCTCGCTGCAGGGCTGGCTCGGCGACACGCCGCTGATCACCACGCGCTTCGGCGACACCGCGCAGGTGCACCGCGTGGCGTTCCCCGGCGGCGACCGCCAGCAGCTGACCTTCTTCCAGGAGCCCGTCGCGGTGGCAGTGGCGGCGCCGGACGGCGCCAGCTTCCTTTTCCGCAAGGACGTCGGCGGCAACGAGCAGTTCCAGTTCTATTCGTTCGACGTGGCCAGCGGCGCCTACCGCCTGGTCACCGACGGCAAGTCGCGCAACCAGGGCGCGCTGTGGTCCGATCGCGGCGACCGCTTCGCCTTCTCGACCACGCAGCGCAACGGCAAGGACACCGACGTCCACGTCATGGCGCGCGGCGCCGACGCCAGCACGCCGCTGCTCGAGCGCGACGGCACCTGGGGCGCGCTCGACTGGTCGGCCGACGGCGGCCGCCTGCTGGTGATGAAGTTCATCTCGGCGACCGAGAGCGAGCTGTACGTCGTGGACGTCGCCGGGCGCGCGGTCACGCGCTTCCACCCCGCCGCGCAGCCGGTCGCCTTCGGCGACGCGCGCTTCTCCGCCGACGGCAAGGGCGTCTACTACACCTCGGACGAGGGCAGCGAGTTCCAGCGCCTGCGCTACGAGGCGCTGGCCGGCGACAGCCCGCGCGTGGTGTCCGGCGACATCCCGTGGGACGTCGAGGAATTCGAGCTGTCGGAGGACGGCCGTTACCTCGCCTTCATCGTCAACGCCGGCGGCCTGTCCGAGCTGCACGTGCGCGACCTCAAGCGCGACAAGGCCGTGGCCACGCCGAAGCTGCCGGTCGGCCTCGCCAGCAACCTGCGCTTCCACCGCAGCGCGCACCGGCTGGGCTTCGTGCTCAACGGCCCGCGCAGCCCCTCGGACGTGTTCTCCTTCGAGATCGGCGGCGACGCGCTGACGCGCTGGACCCGCAGCGAGACCGGCGGGCTCGACGCGACCACCTTCACCGAGCCTGCGCTGGTCGAGTTCGCCAGCTTCGACGGCCGCAAGATCCCGGCGTTCTACTACCGCGCGGCGCCGAAGCGCGCCGGTGGCCGCGTGCCAGTGCTGATCAACATCCACGGCGGGCCGGAGTCGCAGTCGCGGCCGGCCTTCAACCCGTTGACCGAGTTCTACGTGCGCGAGCTCGGCGTCGCCGTGCTGGTGCCGAACGTGCGCGGCTCCTCGGGCTACGGCAAGAGCTACCTGCAGCTCGACAACGGCTTCAAGCGCGAGGACTCGGTCAAGGACATCGGCGCGCTGCTCGACTGGGTCGCCCGGCAACCCGAGCTCGACAAGACCCGCGTCGCGGTGACCGGCGGCTCGTACGGCGGCTACATGGTGCTGGCCAGCCTGACCCACTTCAACGATCGCCTGCGCGCCGGCGTCGAGATCGTCGGCATCAGCGACTTCGTGACCTTCCTGACCAATACCAGCGACTACCGGCGCGACCTGCGCCGCGTCGAGTACGGCGACGAGCGCGATCCGGAGATGAAGACCCACCTCGAGAAGATCTCGCCGCTGGCCAGCGTGAAGAAGATCACCCGGCCGATGCTGATCGCGCAGGGCGCCAACGATCCGCGCGTGCCGCGCAGCGAGGCCGAGCAGATCGTCGCCAGCATCCGCCGGCAGGGCGGCGACGTCTGGTACCTGCTGGCGATGGACGAGGGCCACGGTTTCGCCAAGAAGGGCAACCGCGACTACTACCAGAACGCCTCGATCGTGTTCCTGCAGAAGCACCTGATCGAATGACGGGTCAGGTTTCCAGCAGGTAGTAGTCCTTCAGCAGTTCGTACAGCTCGCGGTGATGGCGCTTGAGTTCGCCGCCGCGCTGGAAATACGACTCGGTGGCGACCGCGAAGAACTCGCCGGGCCCCTCGGTGCCATAGTCGTCGAGCACCTCGGAGCCCCGCTCGCACAAGTCCTTGTATGCGGCGCCCATGACCTTTGACCAGCGCGCGTAGTCGGCCAGCAGCGGCGCGCCCTCGTGCGGGCTCTCGTCGTTCAGCTGGTGCGCGAATTCGTGCGCCGGCACGTTGACCGGATCGCCGGCCAGGGCCGCCTCGGCGTCCTCCCACGACAGGATCACGCGGCCCCACTGCTGCGATTCGCCAACCTGCAGCACCTCGTCCTCGTGGACCACGCCGTCCTGGTCGGGCTCCTCGTGGCGCACCCAGAACGCGGTCGGGTAGAGCAGCACCGAGCGCAGGTTCGGGTAAACGCGCGCACCGTCGCGCAGGATCAGCAGGCACGCCATGCCCGCGACCAGCACGCGCATGTCCTCGGTCACGGCCAGGTCGTTGCAGCCGTAGAACTTCTTGCCGGCCAGGAATTCCATGACGCGCGCCTCGAAGCGCGCGCGCAGCTCCGGGGTGAGGCGGTCCACAGGGGCCAGTCGCGACGCGAGCAGCGCGCGCCAGCGTTCGGGCAACGGCGCGGGACGGCGGCGGAACCAGCCCATGTCAGAGCGGCTGCAAGTTGGCGTACGACAGCATCAGCCACTTGGTGCCGGCGTCGCGGAAACGCACTTCGACCCGCACGCGGTCGCCGTCACCGTCGAACGCGGTGACCGTGCCTTCGCCGAAACTCTTGTGCGCGACGCGCTGGCCCAGGCGCAGCCCGGCGATGCCATCGTCGCCCGCCACCGGCCGCGGCGCGCTGTAGCGGCGCGGCTGCGGCGAGTAGCTCGGCCGCAGGATGTTCGCGCGCGGCCGCGTCTCGACCACGCAGGCCGGCGGGATCTCGCGCAGGAACTGCGAGGGCGAGGCGATCTGCTCGGTGCCGTGGGTGCGACGGATCTCGGCGTGCGACAGGAACAGCCGCTCCCGCGCGCGCGTCATGCCCACATAACAGAGCCGGCGCTCTTCCTCGACCGAGCCGTCCTCGATCGTGCGCATGTGCGGGAACAGCCCCTGCTCCAGGCCGACCAGGTACACCACCGGGAATTCCAGGCCCTTGGCCGAGTGCAGCGTCATCAGCTGCACGCAGTCCTCGCCCTCGCCGGCCTGGCGCTCGCCGGCTTCCAGCGCAGCGTGCGTCAGGAACGCGTCCACCGGCGCGACGCCCTCCTCCTCGGGATGCTCGAAGCTCTTGGCCGCGTTGACCAGTTCGTCGAGGTTCTCGAGGCGCGACTCGGCCTGCTCGCCGCGTTCCTTCTTGTAGTGCTCGCGCAGCCCGGAACGGTCGATGACGATCTCGGTGGCCAGCGACAGCGGCACGTTCCGGGTGGCCTCGTCGATGGCGTCGATGAGCTGCAGGAACTGCGTCAGCGCGCCGCCGGTGCGCCCGAGCAGCGCCGCGCTGTTCTTCGCCACCGCCCACATCGAGGCGTTCTGGTCCCTGGCCAGCTGGCGCAGGCGGTCGAGGGTGGTCGCGCCGATGCCGCGCGCCGGCAGGTTGACCACGCGCTCGAAGGCGCCGTCGTCCGCGCGATTGCTGAGCAGGCGCACGTAGGCCAGCGCGTCCTTGACCTCCATGCGCTCGAAGAAGCGCAGGCCGCCGTAGATGCGGTACGGGATGCGATCGCGGATCAGGCCCTCTTCGAACACGCGCGACTGCGCGGAGGTGCGGTACAGGATGGCGTTGTCGGCGAAGTCGCGGCCGCGGCCGTGGAATTCGCGGACGCGGTTGACCACGAACTCGACTTCATCCTGGTCGCTGAACGCCGCGTACAGCTGGATCGGCTCGCCGTCGCCGGCGTCGGTCCACAGGTTCTTGCCCAGCCGCCCGGTGTTCTTCGCGATCAGGCCGTTGGCGGCCTTGAGGATGGTGCCGGTCGACCGGTAGTTCTGCTCGAGGCGCACGATCTTCGCGCCCGGGAAATCCTTCTCGAGCCGCAGCATGTTCTCGACCTTGGCGCCGCGCCACGAGTAGATCGACTGGTCGTCGTCGCCCACGCAGAAGATGATGCCGCTGTCGCCGGCCAGCACGCGCAGCCAGGCGTACTGCAGCGTGTTGGTGTCCTGGAACTCGTCCACCAGGAGGTGGCGGAAGCGCCGGCGGTAGTGCGCCTGGATCTCGGGTACGTCGCGGCACAGCTCGAAGGCGCGCAGCAGCAACTCGGCGAAATCCAGCAGGCCGGCCTGGTCGGCCGCGGCCTGGTAGGCCGTGTAGATGCGGATGAACGTTTTCTGGGCGAAATCGCCGGTCTCGGCCAGGTGCTGCGGCCGCCGGCCTTCCTCCTTCTGGCCGTTGATGAAGGACGCCACGGTGCGCACCGGCCACTGGTCCTCGGCGATCTCCAGCTGCTTCATGACACGCTTGATGAAGCGCTGCTGGTCGTCCGAATCCATGATCTGGAAGTTCTGCGGCAGCTTCGCCTCCTTCCAGTGCAGGCGCAGCAGCCGATGGGCAACGCCGTGGAAGGTGCCGACCCACAACGCGCGCACCGGCACGGTGATCAGCTGCTCGAGGCGGCCGCGCATCTCGGCGGCGGCCTTGTTGGTGAAGGTGACCGCCAGCACCGAGTGCGGCGAGACGTTCTCGACCGCGACCAGCCAGGCCAGGCGATGCACCAGCACGCGCGTCTTGCCGGAGCCGGCGCCGGCCAGCACCAGGCGGTGCTCCGGCGGGGCCGTGACGGCTTCTTTCTGCGCGGGGTTGAGGGAACCGATGAGGGGCGTGAGATCCACGCCGTATTTTATCGCGCCTGAAGCCTGCCCTGAGCTTGTCGAAGGGGCGCTACTGCTTTCCCGGAGCGATCCGGTAGACCGCCTGCTGGTTTTTCTCGCCCTTCACGCGCAGGAAGTAGGCCTCGCAGGCGCGCAGCACCTCGAGCGAGGCCTCGTCGGTGCCGAACGGCAGCAGCACCTCGGACAGCTGCAGCCCGCGCTCGGTGTCCCACAGCGACAGCACATCGCCGGTCACGGCCGCGAGGTAGCGCCAGGAGTGCACGAACAGGCAGTCGAGCACCTGCGAGGTGCCGCGGTGCTCCTTGGGCTTGCGCCCCAGCGCGCGCGTGTCGAACACGGTGATCTCGCGCGCCTGGGCCAGGTCCACCAGGTGCACGCGCGAGCCGTAGTGCATTTCGCGGCCGCGCGTCAGCTGGTTGAGTGACCCGCCGACCACGCCGACGTCGCCACCCGGGGCGCGATCGGCGCAGGTGGCCTTCTCGAAGGTGTTGCGCCGGGTCTCCAGCGGCGCCAGCGCCACGAAGTCGGCCGACAGGTCGCGCGGCGCGCGGGCGACCGGCGCGGCCTGGGCCGGCGCCTCGACCGGGCCCTCGAGCGCGAACTTCATCGCGCGCGGGCTGGCCGGCTGGCTGACCTCGAGGCCGAGCGAGCCGGCGGCCTCGTCCACGGCGCGCTGCATGGCGTTGAGCAGCGCCGCCTGCGCGGTCAGGCCGTCCGACGGCGGCCGCCCCGGCGCGCCCATCGGGAACGACACCTGCGCCGCCACTTTGGCGTTCTCGTCCACCAGCCGCACGTCGGCCTGCGCCGTGGCCGAGAAGAAGCCTCCGGGCGAGGTCGTGCTGTCGGCCGACAGGTAGACGCGCACGATGCCGTCGAGCTGGTGGCTGGCGGCGTTCTTGACGAAATCGTCGGCGGTGACGAAGTAGCCGGGGTCCTCAAGCTTCTTCCAGATGCTCTTGATCTTCTTCGACTCGTCGCGATCGGTGACCTCGACGCCGTTCTCGGTGAGGATCTGCTCGAGCCGTGACTGCGCGCTGCCCGCGAGGTCTTTCGCCGCCGCGTTCGATGGATACACCATCACCGCGACGCGCGTGAGCGGCATGCGCGCGTTGGCGGGAGCGGCTTCATCCTGGGCGAGAGCGGGGAACGCGAGGAACATCAAAAGCAGGATCCCTCGCTTCGCTCGGGATGACACGGCCTACTCCTTCGCCGCGTAATGCGCGCTGGCGCGCTCGCGGAAGCGCCGGCCGGCCTGGATGCCGATGACGTCCATGGCCATCTCGCCCGAGATCGGGTTCCAGCCGCCGATGCCGGCGTAGGCGTCGGCGAACTCCGGCTTGCCGGCGTCGAGCACGTAGGTTTTCACGTCGCCCTTGAACTGCCAGTCCTTGCCCATCGGGTTCTCGGGATTCTTGCGCGAGGCCAGCGCGCCCTTGGCGAAGAACACCAGCGTGAGCCCCTCGCCGCCCGGCGCGCTGGCGCAGCCGCGGGCGCAGGACTCGGCGATGCCGGCCGCCGCTCCCGGCGCGAGCTCGTTGGCGGACACCTGGGCCGCGCCGCTCTCGGACAACAGGCTGGTCATGTCGGCGCAGGCGCGATTCCAATGCTCGGCCTTGGCCCCGGATTGGTAGATGCAGATCAGCGCGACGTCGCGGCCGTAGGCCAGGCGCCGCAGCGCGCTGAGCTGCTGCTGTGCCGGCGAGCACGACAGCTCGGCCAGGCGGGTGCCGGCCTTCGACTGCCACTCGCCGCTGGCGCGGCGCTGCAAGTCCTGCATCAGGCGCCGCGCCTCGCACGGATTGCCGGCCTGGGTCTCGAAGTCGCCCAGCTCCCACAGCGCCTGCTCGGGCCAGTAGTCGGGCGCCTTGCCGAAGGGCACGCTCGCGGAGACCTTGGTCAGCAGCTCGCGGGCGGGCAGCGCCAGTCGCGCCTGCCCGGCGATGTCGCGCGTCAGGCGCGCCTGCTGCAGCAACTCCTGCGCCTGGCGGAAGTCCTTCTCGTTCATCTCGAAGCGGCCGCGCGCGTTGGCCAGCACCAGCGTCAGGCGCTTGGCCAGCGTGTCGAAGTACTCGCGCGTGGCGCCGTCGCGGGCGCGCGAGAAATCCACGCCCGGGATCAGCGCGCGGGCCTGCTCCAGCGCGCGCTCGCGATCGGCCAGCGGCACGCCCGCATCTTCCGCGGCGCGGAAGAATTCGCGCAGGCGCTGCAGGCGCACCACCGCTTCCTCGACCTTGACGCGCACCCAGATGACGCAGCCCCTGGCGTCCATCCAGGTCTCGTCGGGCTGCACGTCGGCCAGCTCGATCTCGGTGCTGGTCTGCGTGTTCGAGACCACGTCGGTGCGCGACTGGGTCCTGCCGTCCATGCTCTGCGCCGACTCGCGCAGGTTCAGCTCGCTGCGCACCGACACGCGGATGCCGCCGGCGAGGTCGCGCAGCGCGGCCTGCTTGGCCAGCGCCATCTGGTCGTTGAGCGCGAGCAGTCCCTTCTGCGCCTGGCCGACGCCGGTGTAGTAGCCCGCGGGCGCGGTGTTGCGCGTGACCCACTCCGGCTGCGACCCGCCGGTGAACTCCGGGCACTTGGCCGCGTGGGCGGCCGGGGCCGCCGACGCCAGCAGCGCGAGCGCCAGCAGCGCGCGGATGCGGTTCACGGGCGTGAACCTAGTTCGACGGCGCCGAGAAGTCCTGGTACAGGGCTTCGCTGGTGGCCGGGGCGAGCTTCGCGCCGGCGGCCTGCACGACTTGGTCGTAGACCTGGCGCGTCTGCGACTTGTCGATGCTGATCATCGCGCACAGGTTGCGTGCGCCGTTGAGCTCGACGTACTCGACGCGCGTGGGTGAAAGGCCGCTCAGCGTCTGCTCGGCGATCTGCTTGGACACGCTCTCGAAGGCGGTCTGCAGGCCGCGCGACTGCGCGGGCTTCTCGGCCCCGGCCGGCGCGTTGGTCTCCTCGGTCAGCCGCGTGTAGGTCTTGTCCATCGCGGCGACGCGCAGCTCGACCTGCTTGGCCACCTCGGCGCGGGCCTTGGCCACCGCCACCTGGCGGTCGAGCGAGAGGTTGCCGGAATCCTTCACACACTCGGTGGCGGCGAAGCCGCCCTCGGCGGTCGGCCGCATGATCCAGTCGGGCGGCTGGCTGGCGCAGCCGGCGAGGCCGGCGACGATCAAGGCGGTGACGGACATGGCTTTCATCGGAATCTCCCAGGGGGCTGGCGCGCGACGCGAACGCATAGAGTAGCGCCCGCGCCAGTGCCCGTGGAAGTGACAGCCGCGCCGCCACCGGGGTAAATTGCCGAACGCGGCCGAGGTCGGGCCGCCAGGGACAACTCAGGGGAACGCAATGAACAAGCCGTGGATCGCGGTATCCGCCGCCGTGCTGCTCGCCTCGCCGGGCGCCGACGCCGCCGGCGTCGGTGAAGGCGATTTCGAGGCCGGCATCAGCGTGTCGCTGACCAAGACCGAGATCGAGTTTGGCGGCATCACGCAGGACCAGGACTTCGGCATCATCGAGCTCTCGGGCGGCAGGTTCTTCACCGACCAGCTCGAGGCCAAGGTGGGCCTCTCGGCCACCACCACCGCGGACTTCACCTTCGGCACCTTGCGGCTGGGCGCCGACTACCTGTTCTCGAACAAGGCGCCCGGCGACGTCGTGCCGTTCGCCGGCGGAGGGTTCGCGCTCGGCATGTTCGACACGGAGACCGACTACCTCGACCTCCACGGCGGCATCAAGTACTTCTTCCGCGAGCGCACCAGCCTCGAGGCCAGGCTCGGGTTCCAGAGCCCGACCGACAGCGCGTATGACTCCATCGTGGAGTTGCTGGTCGGCCTCAACGTCTACTTCTAAGGCACGGGAGAACCCATGAAAACCTCACTCAAAGCTTCCGTGATCGGCGGTCTTGCGCTGGCGCTCGCCTCCACCGGCGCCCTGGCCCAGGCCAAGAAGAAGTCCACGACTCCGGCCGCTGCGCCGGCGACGGTCCCCGTGGGCGGCGGCATCGGCGCGGGCGACGCTGAAATCGGCTTCTTCGGCAGCCTGCGCGACGAGGGCGCGTTGACGGCGCTCACGCTCGGCGTTTCGATCGGCAACTACACCTCCGACAACCTCGAGCTGCGCCTGACGCAGACTTTCAGCTTCATCGATGCGGGCGGAACCTCGACCACCGTCTATTCGCCGTACGGCTCGGCCGAGTACCAGATCGTCACGCCGGGCAGTCCGTTCGTGCCTTACGTCGGCGGCGGCTTCGGCCTGTTCATCCTGGGCAACGACGACTTCTTCATGTACAGCCTGTTCCTGACGCCGGTTGCCGGGGTGAAGTACTTCCTGAACGAGCGCACCTCGATCGAGTACGGGCTCAGCTACCAGTTTCCGCTGATCGGCGAGGTCTGCGACGACGTCACCTGCGACGACGCCGACATCACCACGCTGCAGAACAGCTTGCGCTTCAACATCTATTACTGAGCGGCTCAACGCGTCATCCGGCCGCCGGCGGCCTCAGGCTCCCGGCGGCTTTTTCCTGCGCGCGATGGCCTGGAACTCGTCCTCGAAGCTGCGCAGCTCGCGGCGCTCGATCGTGATCTGGCCGAAGCCGCGGCGGCAGCCCTCGATGCGCTTGCTGCGCGCCACGCCGTTCCACAGCAGCGCGCCGTCGCCGGGCTTGCCCGCGGCCACCATGCGCAGCAGCAGCGACTCGGCCGCCTCCGGCACGTAGCCGGCGCGCGCCGCGTAGATCAGGCCCCAGTAGTCGGCCTCGAGCTCGTCGCGGTCGTTGTTCTCGCGCGCGAAATACTCGTGGATCTGGTCGGCCATCTCCGACAGCTCGGCGTTGGTGCGCACGTACTTGTCGTCGGTGCGCTCGTCCCAGGCCAGGTCCGATTCCATCTCGGCGAAGGCGTCGCCCTCGCGCACGCGTGCGTCGTCGTTGACCTTCTTCAGGCCGTGCTGGAAGGCGATGTGGGCGATCTCGTGGCCGACGAAGAAGGCGAATTCGGCCTCGCTCTGCATCTTCGCCAGCGCGCCGGCCGACACGAACACGATGCCGTTGGGCGAGACGAAGCCCTTGGCCTCGCGGCTGTCCAGCACGTAGACCCGCACCGGCAGGTCGTAGGCGTGCGAGCTCTCCGCCACCAGCGTCGCGACCTGGCTCAGGTACTGCTCGAGCGCGGCGTTGCGCAGCAGCCCGTCCTGGCGCGCGACGAACGCCGCCAGCGCCGCGCCGAGCTTGTCGGATTCCGGGTCGGCCACCGGCGCCGGCGGGTCGAGCGGCAGCCGGCGCTTGAACGCCTCCCAGTCGCGGCCCTTGAAGCGCGCGGCGACGAAGGCCTCGTAGGACGCCGCGTCGAACGCGGCCGACTCCCACAGCGCCGGGTCGACCTCGGTCTCCTTCATGCCGCGGTGCGCCGAGTAGGCGCTGGAGAAGCCGCGGATGCCGATCGTGGCGGCGGTGCGCGTGATGTACTTGGGCCGGTCGCGCATGTCGATCATGCTGGTGATGCCGCGCAGCAGGCTTTTCGACACGCTGCGGAACAGCTCGCCCGGCTTCGCCGTCTGCTGCTCGCGATCGAGCGCGTACGCCGGGATCCACGCCGCCTGCCTCGGTTCGATTTCGGCCCTGACCCAGGCGCCGCGGCGCTCGGTCACCTTCACCGTGGCGCCCCGCACCAGCCGCACGCCGGGCGCGTAGTACGAGCCTGGACCGCTGCGGCCGTCGATCGGCGTGACGATGCGCGCGTCCTGCGCGGGGGCGGCGGGGGCGGCCGGGGCGGCGGCGCCGGCCGCGCCGGTAAGCACCGCGGCGCAAACCGCCAGGGCCAGCTTCAACGTCGTGGTACGCATCGATCCTCCTAGACGCCGCTCGAGTCGCCGGCCGGGGGCAGGCGTCGCGCGGCGGCCTGTCCCGCCCGCACGCGCAGGTTGACGACCTCGACACCGACCGAGAACGCCATGGCGAAGTAGATGTAGCCCTTCGGGATGTGGAAGTCGAGGCCCTCGCCGACCAGCGCCATGCCGACCAGCAGCAGGAAGGCCAGCGCCAGCACCTTAATGGTCGGGTGCTCGTCGACGAAGCGCGACAGCGGGCCCGAGGCCACCATCATGGTCAGCACCGCGATCACGATCGCGGTGACCATCACCGGCAGGTTGTTGGTCATGCCGACCGCGGTGATGACCGAGTCGAGCGAGAACACGATGTCGATCAGCATGATCTGCACGATCGCGGCGGCGTAGCTCGTCACGGCCTTGATCTTGATGGCGTCCTCGTCGTGGCTCGGCGCCTCCATCTGTTCGCCGATCTCGGTGGTCGCCTTCCAGAACAGGAACAGGCCGCCGAGGATCAGCACCAGGTCGCGCCCGGAAATCTCGTAGCCCATCAGGGTGAACAGCGGCGCGGTCAGCCGCGCCAGCCAGGTCAACGAGAACAGCAGCAGGATGCGGGTGATCATGGCGCCGGCCAGGCCCAGCAGCCGCGCGCTGTTCTGCTGTTCCTTCGGCAGTTTCGAGACGATGATCGACAGGAAGATGATGTTGTCGACGCCCAGCACGATCTCGAGTGCGGTCAGCGTCAGCAGCGCGGCCCAGATTTCGGGGTTGGTCAGCCAATCCATGGGGGGTCTTCGAGCCGTGCGAGTGAGCGCCGTATTCTATTCGGCGAAGCGCTCGAGCAGCAGTGTCATCAGGCGCGAGTTCTCGGCGAAACGCGCTGGCTCGCGCAGGATTTCCGCGGCGTCCTGCACGTAACGCCGCGGTTCGGGCGCATCCTCGGCCAGCCAGCGGTGCGCATCGGCGAACTCGACTTCCAGGTGGAATTGCAGGCCGAGCGCCCGCCCCTCTCCCCAGGTAAACGCCTGCCGCGGGCAGGCTGCGCTACTCATCAATGGTGTGGAGCCCGGCGGGTAGCTGAAGGTGTCCCCGTGCCAGTGAAAGGCCTCGAACGCGCCAGGGAAATCTGCAAAAAGCTTCGATTTGCGCGCTTCGTCGCCCAAAGATACGCCAAACCATCCGATCTCAGGCTCGTCGTTCTCGGTTATCTTCCCGCCTAGTACGTCTGCGAGGAGCTGCGAGCCCAGGCAAATCCCGAGCACCTTCTTTTTCTTGACGCATGCGTCACGAATTAGGAATTTCTCGCGGATCAGCCACGGGTAGCGGTCGTGTTCGTAGATGTTCATCGGACCGCCCATCACGATCAGCCAGTCGAAGTCGCCGGCGTCGGGCAACTCCTCGCCGCGCTGCAGGCGCGTGCCGGTGAGCTTGTGCCCGCGCGCGCGCAGCCACGGCTCGATGCAGCCGAGGCCTTCGTGCTCCGCGTGCTGCAGCCAGTGAACGCGCATGGGCCGGCCAGGGGCTTGGTTAGACTGCGACCATGATAACGATTGCCCTCACCGCCGCCGCCGCCGCGAGCGCGCTGGCCGCCATCGCCGCGGACTGGGAAGAGCGGCGCCATCGCAGCTTCTTCGTGCTCAAGCCGCTGACCACGCTGCTGGTGATCGGCGTCGCCGCGAGCATCGCCTGGACCGGCCCGTACGCACAGTGGGTGCTGGCGGCGCTCGCGCTCTCGCTGTGCGGCGACGTGTTCCTGATGTTTGGCGACGGCGCGCGCGCGTCGGATCGCGCGTTCATCGCCGGGCTGGCCAGCTTCCTGCTCGCGCACGTCGCCTTCGTCGTCGCCTTCGCGCAAGGCCTGGGCGCGCCCGCGCTGCCGGGCTGGCTCGCCGCGGTCGTGTTCTACGCCGTCGCGATGCTGTTCGTGCTGCTGCCGCGCGCCGGCGCGCTGAAGCTGCCGGTGCTGGTGTACTGCCTGGTGCTCGCGGCGATGGTGTTCGCCGCGGCCGCGCGCCACGCCTCGCTCGGCGACGCCGACAGCCTGCGCGCAGTGCTCGGCGCGCTGCTGTTCATGCTGTCGGACTCGCTGCTCGGCTGGCGCCGCTTCGGCAGCCGCTATCGCGGCGCGCAGGCGCTGATCCTCTCGACCTACTGGGGCGCCATCGGGCTCATCGCCTGGTCGGTCTAGATGCGCGGCATCGCCCTGTTGCTGGCTTGCGGGACCGCGCTGGCCGCCGAGAACTTCGAGCTCGCCAATCCGGACCTCGACGAGCTCAGCGGCCTCGCCGTCTCGCATGCCGACGCCACGCTGCTGTGGGGCCACAACGACACCGGCGGCGGTCCGCGCCTGTTCCGTATCGGCCTCGACGGCGCGGACCTCGGCAGCGTGCGCGTCGCCGGCGCGCAGTCGAGCGACTGGGAGGACATCGCCGCGTTCGAGGACGCCGGCGGCCCGGCGCTGCTGATCGCCGATACCGGCGACAACTTCGGGCTGCGCTCGTGGCCGGCGCTGTACGCCGTGCGCGACCCGGGCCGGCGCGGCCAGCCCGTGCTGCTCTGGCGCCTGGACTTCCGCTATCCCGACGGCGCGCGCGACTGCGAGGCCGTCGCCATTGACCCGGTCGACCGCGTCATCCTGCTGGTCAGCAAGCGCGACGCGCGCCCGCGCCTGTACCGGCTGGCGCTGCCCCAGGGCGCGCCGCTGGCGCCCCAGACCGCCGAGTTCCTCGGCGAGGTCGCCGGTGTGCCGCCGCGGCCGGAACTGGGCCGCCTGCTTACCGCGCCGCTGGCCCGCTACAACGACAGCCCCACCGCGCTCGACATCTCGCGCGACGGGCGCACGGCCGTGCTCGTGACTCCGCGCAACGCCTACGTCTACCGGCGCGCACCCGGCATGGACTGGGCGCAGACGCTGGGCCTGCCGCCCGCCGTGGTGCCGCTGCCGCAGATCGACCAGATCGAGGCGGTGGCGCTTTCGGCCGACGGCCGCGAACTGTTCGTGGGCGGCGAAGGCCGGCCGGGGCGCCTGGCTCGTATTGCACTGCCGCAATGATGCGACCGCCCGCGGCGCTCGTGCATCAGCCCGCACCGCGTCGCGCTTGAGCTAATATCGCGCGCGTTTCCATCCCAAAACTCGAGGTCCGGCCGCAAGGCCGGGACAGCCCGTGATCACTCTTCCTCGCGCCCTGAGCGCCGCCGCCCTCACCACCCTCGTCGTCCTCGCCGCCTGCGCGGGCGGCGCCACTGCGCCCGCCCCCACTTCGGGCGTGGAGCTCGCCAGCATGGACCGCGGCGTGCGGCCGCAGGACGACTTTTACCGCTACGTCAACGGCACCTGGCTGAAGAACACCGAGATTCCCGCCGACAAGGCGCGCTACGGCGCGTTCACCCAGCTGCGCGACGATTCCGAGGCGCGCCTGCGCGAGATCATCGAGCAGTCCTCCACCAAGCCCAACAAGCTGGCGGGCACGGACGAGCAGAAGGTCGGCGACCTCTACAACAGCTTCATGGACGAGGGCCGCCTCGACCAGCTGGGCCTCAAGCCGCTCGAGGCCGACCTCGCGCGCATCGACGCGATCAAGTCCAAGAACGAGATCCCGGCGCTGATGGCGCACCTGCTGCGCATCAACGCGACCACGCCCATCAACGGCTACGTCAACCAGGACGCCAAGAAGCCGACCGAGTACATCGTGTACCTGTTCCAGTCGGGCCTGGGCCTGCCGGACCGCGACTACTACCTGCTCGATGAAGCCAAGTTCAAGGACCTGCGCGCCGCCTACGTCGCCCACGTCGAGAAAGTGCTCGGCATGGCCGGCGACAAGGACGCCGCGAAGAGCGCCCGGGCCATCATGGCGCTGGAGACGGCACTGGCGAAGAAGTACTGGACGCGCGTGGAAAGCCGCGACGACGACAAGACCTACAACAAGCATGCGATCGCCAAGGTCGGCGCCCTCACCCCGGGCTTCGATTTCGCGGCGTACCTGCGCGCGGCCGGCGCCACCAACGACGCCGTCATCGTCATGCAGCCCAGCGCGGTCACCGGCTTCGCCGAGCAGCTCAAGGCGCAGTCGCTGGGCACCTGGAAGACCTATTTCCGCTGGCACCTGATCAAGAGCTACTCGCCCTACCTGTCCAAGCCCTACGTCGACGAGAACTTCGCGTTCTTCGGCAAGGCGCTGCGCGGCATCCAGGAAAACCGCCCGCGCTGGAAGCGCGCGGTCGAGGGCGTGGAAGGCTCGCTCGGCGAGTCGCTCGGCAAGATCTACGTCGCCAGGCATTTCCCGCCCGAGGCCAAGGCGCGCATGGACGTGCTGGTCGCCAACCTGGTCAAGGCCTACGAACAGAGCATCCGCTCGCTCGAATGGATGAGCGAGGAGACCAAGCAGCAGGCGCTGGTCAAGCTCGGCAAGTTCACGCCGAAGATCGGCTACCCGAAACAGTGGCGCGACTACTCGAGCCTGACCATCGCCGGCGATGACCTGGTGGGCAACCTGATGCGCTCGGCCGCCTTCGAGCACGAGTACCAGCTCGGCAAGCTCGGCAAGCCGATCGACCGCGACGAATGGTTCATGACGCCGCAGACCGTCAACGCCTACTACAACCCGGGCATGAACGAGATCGTGTTCCCGGCCGCGATCCTGCAACCGCCGTTCTTCAACGCGGCGGCCGACGACGCCGTGAACTACGGCGGCATCGGCGCGGTGATCGGCCACGAGATCGGCCACGGCTTCGACGACCAGGGCTCCAAGTACGACGGCAACGGCCTGCTGCAGAGCTGGTGGACCGAAACGGACCGCACCAACTTCGAGAAGCGCACCAAGGCGCTGATCAGCCAGTACGACCAGTACGAGCCGCTGCCGGGCCAGAAGGTCCAGGGCGCGCTGACCATCGGCGAGAACATCGGCGACCTCGGCGGCGCCTCGATCGCCTACCTCGCCTACCAGCTCTCGCTCGGCGGCAAGGCAGCGCCGGTGATCGACGGCTTCACCGGCGATCAGCGCTTCTTCATCGGCTTCGGCCAGATCTGGCGCGACAAGATGCGCGACGCGGCGATGCTCGAGCGGCTCAAGACCGACCCGCACTCGCCGCCGGAGTACCGCTGCAACGGCACGCTGGTCAACGTGCCGCAGTTCTACACGGCGTTCGGGGTCCAGCCGGCCGACAAGATGTACGTGGCGGCGGACAAGCGCGTCAAGATCTGGTGATCGCGGCCGCCGCGGTGCAGCGCGCGTTGCTGGCCGCGGCGGGCGCCG
>JANNLM010000070.1:0-12248 GCA_031396825.1 Gammaproteobacteria bacterium
TCCCACACCGGGTACACCACCAGCACCAGCGGGAACCACGGCGACACGCCGGCGTGCCGGCCGACCAGTTGCGCGGAGAAGATCGCCAGCGTGGTGCCGAGCAGGTAGGCGCCGCCGTCGCCGAGGAAGATCTTCCCGGCCGGCCAGTTCAGCAGCAGGAATCCCGCGTAGGCGCCGGCTACGGCCAAGCCGACCGCCGCCAGTTGCGGGTCGCCGATGCGGTGCGCGACCAGCACGAGCCCCAGCAGCGCCAGCACGCCCACGCCCGCGGACAGGCCGTGGTAGCCGTCGATGATGTTCATGGCGTGCGCCAGGCCGGCGACGGCCAGCAGCGTGCCGGCCAGCGACAGCGGCCAGTAACTGAAGGCCACGTTGAGCCACTGGATGTCGGACCGGTACAGCGCCGCATCCAGCCACACGAACGCGATCGCCGCGGAAACCAGCGTCATGAACAGGCGCGCGGCCACCCCGACGCGCCGCGTCAGGTCCTCGGCGAAGCCGCCGAGGAAGGCCGGCAGCAGCGCCGCCACCATCAGCCACAGGAAGGGCGCCGCCACGGCGCCACTGAGCGTGCCCGCGAAGCCGGCCGCGACCAGCCCGATGACCACGGCCAGGCCGCCGATGCGCGGCGTCGCCTCATCGTGGAATTTCTGGGGCTGGCCTCCGGGCGGGTCGCCGGTCACGGCCAGGTGCAGCGCCCGGTAGCGCACGATCAGGGCCGCGGCAACCGCGGCCCCCAGTGCGGCGGCAAGGAACAAGTCCATGCGGACAGTCTTTCAAATTGACGATACCCCTGCCAGCCCATACCATTCGCGTCCCCCGCCGCCCGGTAAAAAGATTTCTGGACGGTTAGCTCAGCGGTAGAGCATCGCTTTCACACGGCGGGGGTCGCAGGTTCGAGCCCTGCACCGTCCACCACTTCAAGCACAGGCCCGCCGCGCGCGGGCCTTGTGTTTTTTGCGACCCGACCCGCTACCCTCGCACATGGCTTTTGCTTTCCTGTTGGCAACGCTGCTCGCGCTGGCCGCCGGCCCGGCGCTCTACGCCGGCGCGCGCCACAGCGCCCGCACGCTCGCTTTCCTCGACGGTTTCGTGCTGGTCAGCATCGCCGCCCTGGTCGTGCTCGAAGTCGTGCCGGACACGCTGCGCGCCGGTGGGGTGTGGGCCCTCGCCTTCCTGATGGCCGGCCTGTTCGGCCCGACGCTGCTCGAGCGGCTGTTCCGCCAGGCCGAGCGCCAGATGCACATCGGCACGCTGCTGCTCGCGGTCCTGGGGCTGGAGCTGCACGCGCTGGCCGACGGCGTGGTGCTGGCGCCGAACGACGCCGGCAACTGGGCGCTGTCAGCCGGCGTCGTGGTCCACAGCGTGCCCGTCGGCATGGCGGTGTGGTGGCTGCTGGCGCCGCATTTCGGCGCCTGGCCGCCGTTGCTTGCGCTGCTGGCGATGGGTGGCGGCACGATCGCCGGCTATCACTACGGCGGACCGCTGAGCGAGCTGCTCAGCGCGCAAGCCTGGGCGTGGTTTCAGAGCCTGGTGGCAGGCTCGATCCTGCACGTGGCCTTCGGCCGTCCGCATTTGCACGGGGCCGAGGACGAGGCCCACGCGCACGCCGAGCCGCAATTGCCGGCGCCGGTGGCGCAGTTCAGGCGCCTGGGCCAGGCGATCGCGCTGGCCGCGGTGCTGGGCCTGCTGGCGTGGTGGAAGCTAGCGTGAAGCGCCCTTCTCGCGGCTGACGATCTTCATCGCCAGCTCGAGCGCCTGCTCGTAGTTCAGGCGCGGATCCACGGTGGACTTGTAGGCGCGCGCCAGGCCGGCTTCGTTGAGGTCACGGGCCCCGCCCAGGCACTCGGTCACATCCTCGCCGGTCAACTCCAGGTGCACGCCGCCGAGGTGCGAGCCGCATTGCGCGTGGATGCGGAACGCCTGCTCGAGCTCGGACAGGATGTCGTCGAACTTGCGCGTCTTCACGCCGCCACTGGTGGCCTGCGTGTTGCCGTGCATGGGGTCGCACAGCCACAGCACGCGATGGCCCGCCCCGCGCACCGCGTTGACCAGCGGTGGCAGCTTGTCGGCGATGGCGCTCGCGCCCATGCGATGGATGAAGGTCAGGCGCCCGGGCTCGTTCGACGGGTTGAGCACTTCGCACAGCCGCAGCAGCCAGTCCTGGGTCATGGACGGCGCGACTTTCACCGCGACCGGGTTGCGGATGCCGCGCATGTACTCGACGTGCGCGCCGTCGAGCGCGGCGGTGCGCATGCCGATCCACGGGAAATGCGTGGACAGGTTGTACCAGCCCTCGCTGCGCGGGACCTGCCGCGTCTGCGCCTGCTCGTAGTACAGCAGCAGCGCTTCGTGCGAGGTGTAGAAATCCACGCGCGAGAAATCACCGACCGGCTGGCCGGCCAGCGTTTCCATGAAGCGCACCGAGTGGCCGATCGAGTCGACGATGCGCTGGTACTGCTCGGCCAGCGGCGAGTGGTGCACCCACGACAGGTCCCAGTACTCCGGGTGGTGCAGGTCGGCGAAGCCGCCGTCGATCAGGCCGCGCACGAAATTCACCGTCATGGCCGAGCGCGCGTGGCCTTCGAGCAGGCGCGCGGGCGACGGCGTGCGCGCATCCTTGGTGAACTCGGCGCCGTTGACCAGGTCTCCGCGGTACGCCGGCAGCGTGGTGCCGCCGCGCGTCTCGCTGTCGGTCGAGCGCGGCTTGGCGTACTGGCCGGCGAAGCGGCCGACGCGCAGCACCGGCTTCTGCAGGCCGTGCACCAGCACCAGGCTCATCTGCAGCAGCACCTTGAGCCGGTTGGTGATGATCTCGGGCCGGCAATCGTCGAAGCTCTCGGCGCAGTCGCCGCCCTGCAGCACGAAGCGCCTGCCTTCCTGCGCCTCGGCCAGGTGGTGCTTCAAGGCGTTGACCTCGAACGACGTCACCAGCGGCGGCAGGTGGGCCAGGCGCTCGAGCGCGTCGCGCAGGGCGCCGCTGTCCGGATATTCCGGCTGCTGCGTTGCCGGGCGGGCCTGCCAGGAATCTGGCCGCCAGGTGGGCGGAGGGTTGGAAATCATCGGCGAAGTATACGGAGGTGTCGGCAATGGATTGCCGACCTGCGTAGGGCGGCATTCCCATGCCGCCAGCCCTTGAACCGCTGCAGGCAGGCCCCACTTAGGGCGTACGGCAGCCAACGACCTGCCAACAAGGAGGATCTTTGACATGACTCTTCACCTGACGCGGTATCAACCCTGGTCCCTGCACCGGGAATTCCTGAACGAGTGCGGCCGACTGTTCAATGACGCCGGCAACGACGAGTCCGTCGCGGCCACGTCCGAGTGGGCGCCCTCGGTGGACATCGAGGAGCACGCCGACAAGTACGTGCTGCACGCCGACGTGCCGGGCGTGGATCCGAACGCCATCGAGATCACCCTGGAGCACAACGTCCTGACGCTGTCCGGCTCGCGCGAGAAGGCCGTGGAGCCGAAGGGCGTGGAGTCGCGCCGCATCGAGCGCCTCACCGGCACCTTCCTGCGGCGCTTCACGCTGCCGGAGTCGGTGGACGCCGACGCGGTCAAGGCCACCGGCAAGCACGGCGTGCTCGAGATCGTGATCCCGAAGCGCGAGGCCGCAAAGCCGCGCAAGATCAACGTCAACAGCTAAGCTGTCATCCCGAGCGCAGCGAGGGATCTCGCTTCTAAAGCGAGATCCCTCGTCGCTGCGCTCCTCGGGATGACACGCGATGGAATACAAGGACTACTACAAGATCCTCGGTGTGAGCCGCGATGCATCCGCGGAGGACATCAAGCGCGCGTACCGCAAGCTCGCGCGCCAGTTCCACCCCGACAAGAACAAGGCCAAGGGCGCCGAGGACAAGTTCAAGGAAGCCAACGAGGCCAACGAGGTCCTGTCGGACGCGAAAAAGCGCAAGGCCTACGACCAGCTCGGCGCCAACTGGAAGGCCGGCCAGAACTTTAGTCCGCCGCCGGGCTGGGAGACGCATTTCGGCGGCCGCGGCCCTGGCGGTCGCGGCGGCGGCTTCCAGGCGGGTGGCGACTTCTCCGATTTCTTCTCGACACTGTTCGGCAGCGGCAATCCGTTCGGCAACGGCGGATTCGAGGACATGGGCGGCGGCGGCTTCCGCGCGCCGCGCCAGGACCAGCGCGCGGCCCTGACCATCGCGCTCGAGGATTCGTTCGAGGGCGTGGAGCGCGCGATCTCGCTCGGAGCGGGGCGCAATCTCAACGTGCGCATTCCCAAGGGCGTGACGGCGGGCCAGACCATCCGCCTCGCCGGCCAGGCCTCCACCGGCGGCGACCTGCTGCTCGAGGTGCAGTTCGCGCCGCACGCGGAGTTTCGCCTCGAGGGCCGCGACGTGCACAGCACCGTGGCGCTGGCGCCGTGGGAAGCCGCGCTCGGCGCGCGCGTCCCGGTGAAGACGCTCGGCGGCACGGTCGACCTGACGGTGCCGGAGGGCTCGCAATCCGGCCGCAAGATGCGACTCAAGGGCCGCGGCCTGCCTGGCTCACCCGCGGGCGACCAGTTCGTGACGCTGGAGATCGCGACGCCGCCGGCGGCGGACCCCGCCGACCGCTCGTTCTACGGCGAGATGGCGCGGCGCTTCGAGACCTTCAAGCCGCGCGGATAAAGCGCCGCGAGCGCCAAGAGCAACAACAGCGCCGGCGACGGCGCGCCGCCGCCGTAACCACCACCACCGCCGCCGCCGTTCGCGACGGTCAGCGTCACGACCGCGGTATTCGAGTCCGTGGTGCCGTCGTTGGCCTCATAGCTGAAGCTGTCGGTACCGTAGAAATTATTGTTCGGCGTGTAGGTGAAGGCGCCCGAGGACTGCATCGTCACCGTGCCGTAGACCGGATTACTGGTCGTCGCGGCCGTCAGCGGATTGCCGTCGGCATCGGTGTCGTTGGCCAGCACGCCCGGCGCGGAGACGCTGATCGCGTTGTTCTCCATCACCTGGTAGCTGTCGTTGTTGGCGACCGGCGCGGCTGCCCGGCCCACGCCGCTGACGGCCAACAACGCGCACAAAAGGGTGCCACGAAGGATTGCGCTCATGTGCCACCTCCAGAACGCGAGTCTAGCGCCGTCGCGCCTGAACCAAACCTGAACGCGTCGCGCCTGAGGGCGTCCCTAGCAGGCAGGTCGGCGGTCCTTCCACGGCTGCGCGCGCTCGAGCTGCCCCGCCAGGCGGAACAGCACGTCCTCGGCGCCGTGCCTGGCCACGAAGTGCGTGCCGAGCGGCAGGCCGTCGGCGGTCCAGTGCAGCGGCACCGACATCGCCGGCACGCCGGTGAGGTTGCCGATCTGCGTGAACGGCACCCACTTCAGGTTCTCGCGCACCATGTCCTCGACGAAGCCGCCTTTCAGCAGCAAGCCCGACAGGCGCAGCGCCATCAGGATGCGGATCGCCACCTTCTGCCAGCCCGGCGTCACGATCTGGCCGACGCGCGCCGGCGGCCGCGCCATGGTCGGCGTCATGAACAAATCGTACTTCTGGTGAAACTCGCCGAGCTTGCGCGTGTACTCGTTCCAGCGCATGTAGCCTGCGACGTAATCGCTGGCGCGGCTGGCGTGGCCGAAGGCGACCATGGCCAGCGTGTCGAGCTCGAAGCCATCGTTGCCGCAGCCGGTCTGCGCCTTGATCGTGTCTACCGTCGCCGCGCAGTTGGCGAACCACATCACCACGAAATCCTGCGCGAGCTGCATGCCGTCGAGCGCGGGCTCGGCCTCCTCGACGTGGTGCCCCAGCGACTCGAGCAGCTTGGCCGCGTTGCGCACCGCGATCACCGCCTCCGGATGCACCTCGGTGCCGATCGGCGATCGCTGCGTGAAGCCGATCCGCAGCTTGCCCGGCTCGCGCGTGACTTCCTCCAGGTACGGCCGCGCCGGCGGCTCGATGCGGTACATCGAGCCGATCTCGGGGCCGTGCGTAGCGTCGAGCATCGCCGCGCTGTCGCGCACCGAGCGCGTCAGCACGTGGTTCATGGCGGCGCCGTGCATCATCTCGGCATACGCCGGGCCCCAGGGCGTACGCCCGCGTCCGGGCTTGAGGCCGAACAACCCGCAGTGGCCCGCGGGCAGGCGGATCGATCCGCCGCCGTCGTTGCCGCCCGCCATCGGCACGATGCCGGCCGCAACCGCGGCGGCCGAGCCGCCGCTGCTGCCGCCCGGCGTGTGCGCGAGGTTCCACGGATTGCGCGTCGGCCCCCACGCGTCGGGCTCGGTGATGCCCTTGGCGCCGAATTCCGGCGTGTTGGTGCGCCCGAAAATCACCGCGCCGGCCGCGAGCCAGCGCCGCACGATCTCGGAATGCCCGGCCGCGGTGTAGTTCGCGGCCTTCAGCGCCTTGCAACCGTAGGCGGTGCGCACGCCGGCGTATTCCTGGAACAGGTCCTTGGTCAGGAACGGCACGCCGGCGAAGGAACCCTCGAGCTTTTCCTTCGCCCGCGCCCGCGCGATGTCGTGCATCGGGATGATGATGGCGTTGAGCTTCGGGTTGACCGCCTCGGCGCGCGCGAGCGCGGCCTCGAGCAGCTCGGTCGCGCTGACCTGCCGGTTGCGCACCAGTTCGGCGAGGCCGAGCGCGTCGTAGTTGCCGTATTCCTTGAACATGGACTCTCCCTTACAATGCGCGCCCCCTCGCGGGACCGCGTGGTGATGTAGCTCAGACGGTTAGAGCGCGGCACTCATAATGCTGAGGTCGGCGGTTCGATTCCGCCCATCACCACCAATACTATCAACAACTTACGGATAGACACTCATGAAACTGGCCCTGACGATCCTCTCCAGCCTGGCGGCCCTCGTGGTGCTGGTGCTCGGCACCTGGACGCTGATCACCCTGAGCTACACCTACTCCTCCGGCGAGCGCGCCGGCTACGTGCAGAAAATCTCGGAGAAGGGCTGGATCTGCAAGACCTGGGAAGGCGAGATCGCCATGGCGAACCTGCCCGGCGCGATGCCGCAGATCTTCACCTTCAGCGTGCGCGACGACGCGATCGCCCACCAGATCGAGAAGCTCGCCGGCCAGCGCGTGTCGCTGGGCTACGAAGAGCACCCCGGCATTCCGACGTCCTGCTTCGGCGACACGGCCTACTTCGTCGTCCGGGTTACGCCGATCACCGACGCCGCGCCGCTCCCGGCGACCCCGCCGCCGCCTCCCGCGCAGTAGCCAGGCTCGCCTCGATCCAGCCGGCCAGCACGTCGAGCAGCTCGGCCAGCACGTCGGCATCCTTGCGCCCGCTGCGCGCCGGCACGTGGAACGAGTGATCGGCATCCCCGAACACGCGTAGCGTCGCGCCGACCTGCCCGGTCAGCGGCTTGAGCAAGTCCATCTTCGCGAAATCGTCGCGGCTGCCCTGCAGGAACAACATGGGCACGTGCACTTCGGCGAGGTGCGCGGCGCGCTCGTCGGAGGGCTTGCCCGGCGCGTGCAGCGGAAATCCGAGGAACGCGAGGCCGCGCACGCCGTCCAGTGGCTCGGCGGCCTGCGCCTGCGACGTCATGCGCCCGCCGAACGACTTGCCGCCGGCGAACAGCGGCAGCTTCGTGCGTGCCGCCGCCTTCACCGCCGCGCGCACCGCCGCGTGGGCGGCCTCCGGCTTGTCCGGACTGCGGCTGCCGCGCTCCATGTAGGGAAAGTTGTAGCGCAGCGTGGCGATGCGGCGCTTGGCAAGGCCGGCGGCGACCGCGCCCATGAACGGATGCTTCATGCCGGCGCCCGCGCCGTGCGCCAGCACGTAGCAGGCGCGCGCGCCGCGCGGTTGCTCGAGCAGGCCCGACACCGGCTTGCCGCCGGGAATCGCAATCTTGATCGTCTTCATGCGCTGGCCGCCTTCATCAAGGTCTGCGCGTAGCCCGGCGCGGTGGGCTCGTGCATGAAGTAGACGTAGATGTGCTCCCAGCCGGTCTTGCCGAGCCGTTGCGCCCACTGTTTCAGGTCGTCGTCCGAGTAATTCTCCAGCCGCAGCCTCACATAGCCCCAGGCCGCGGTCTCGACCAGCGCCGGCGGCGAGCCGTCCTCGCGCTCCGAAAAACACAGCGACGCGCCGGCGACGTCGAGCGCGGCATGGACCTCGTCGTCGAACCAGCTGTCGTTGCGGAATTCGAACGCCGCGCGGTGATCGTCGGGCAGCAGTTCCAGGAAGGCCTGCAACCGCGGCAGGTCCTTCTTCAGGAACGGCGGCAGCTGGAACAGCACCGGGCCGCGCTTGTCGCCGAGCGCGGCGAGCTGCTGGTACAGGAATTCGACGTTCTCGCCGGCTTCCTCGGCCTTCAGCCGCGCGAAGTGCGTGATGCGCCGCGACGCCTTGATCGAAAAGCGGAATGCATCCGGGGTCAGCCGCGCCCAGTTCTCCAGCACCTCGGTCTTGGGCATGCGGTAGAAGGTGTTGTTGATCTCCACCGTCGGCAGGCGCTCGCCGTAGAACGCGAGCATGTCCTCGGGCTTGATCTTCTCGGGGTAGAAGTCGCCCTTCCACTCCTTGAAGGAGTAGCCGCTGGCGCCGGCGAGAAGTCGTGCGGTCATCTGTAACCTGTCATTCTGAGCGAAGCGAAGAATCTCCTTGGCGTCGCGCAAACTTTGCACGAGATCCTTCGCTTCGCTCAGGATGACACTCCATGGCGAAATGACACCCTATGGCGAAACACAAGCTCAGCGAATACTCCGCCAAACGGAGCTTCGCTTCCACTCCGGAGCCGGAGGGCAAGGTCGCCGCGCCCGCGGCGGGGCCGCTGCTGTTCGTGGTGCAGATGCATTCCGCCACGCGCCTGCATTACGACTTCCGCCTCGAATGCGACGGCGTGCTCAAGTCCTGGGCCGTGCCGAAGGGGCCGTCGCTGAATCCCGCCGACAAGCGCATGGCGGTGATGACGGAGGACCATCCGTACGACTACGGCTCGTTCGAAGGCGTGATCCCGCCCAGGCAGTACGGCGCCGGCGAAGTGATCGTGTGGGACTGCGGTGTCTACACGCCCGACGAGACCGGCCACTGGTACCACGACCGCCAGCGCGCGGAGGCCGAGATCCGCGAGGGACTGGCCAAGGGCAAGCTCAGCGTCACGCTGCGCGGCGAAAAACTGAAGGGCTCCTGGGCGCTGGTGCGCATGGCCAAGGATCCGAAGACCTGGCTGCTGATCAAGCACAAGGATCGCTTCGCCGGCGCAACCGACGTCACCGCGCTTGACCGTTCGGTGCTGTCGGGCGTGACGGTCGAGGAGATGACCAGCGTGCCGGTGCAGCGCATGCCGGCGACGCAGTTGGTGCCCACGGGCAAGCCCGTGGCGATGCCCGACCGGCTGGAGCCGATGCACGCCGAGCTCGGCGACAACCCGTTCACCGACCCGAACTGGAGCTGGGAGCCCAAGCTCGACGGTTATCGCGTGCTGGCGCACCTCGGCGCCGACGGCGTGAAGCTGCGCTCGCGCCGCGGGCTCGACCTCACGCCCTCGTTCCCGCGCCTGGTCGCCGAACTCGGCAAGCAGGCGGCGCAGGACATGCTGCTCGACGGCGAGATCGTCGCGCTCGGACCCGATGGCAAGCCCTCGTTCAACGCGCTGCAGAACCGCGTGCAGCTCAAGACCGAGCGCGAGCTCAAGGCCGCCGACCAGAACGTGCCCGCGGTGTTCTACGGCTTCGACCTGCTGCACTTCGCCGGCATCGACCTGCGCGGTGCGCCGTACCGCGACCGGCGGCGGTACCTGGCGCAATGCCTGCTGCCCTCGCCGCTCGTGCAGCTGGTGCACGCCGCCGATGACGGCGTCGCGCTGCATGCCGCCGCTCTTGCCAGCGGCTTCGAGGGCGTGATCGCCAAGCGCAAGGACAGCCGCTACGAAACCGGCCGCCGCTCCGGCGCATGGCTCAAGGTCAAGCCGACGCAGAGCGCCGAGTTCGTCATCGGCGGATATACCAGGGGCAAAGGCTCGCGCGAAGCCCTCGGCGCCATCCTGGTCGGCTATTGGGAAGGCAAGAAGCTGCGCTTCGCCTCCGGCGTGGGCTCAGGCTTCGATGATCGCGGCCTCGACAAGATGCTGGAGCTGCTCAAGGCACGCGAGCGCAAAGCGATGCCGTTCGCCGACAAACCCGACGTGCCGGGGCCAATGACCTGGGTCGAGCCGGAACTGGTCGTCGAAGTGAAGTTTCAAAGCTGGACCGAGGACAAACATTTGCGAGCTCCGGTATTTGTGAGACTGCGCGACGACGTCGACCCGAAGTCGGTGAAAAAAGTGTCGTCCCCGCGAAGGCGGGGACCCAGTTCTGACCCAAAAGAACAACTGGATTCCCGCCTTCGCGGGAATGACGAGATTGCGGAAGTTCTCACCCAGCTCGACTCGACAAAGACCAGCTTCACCCTCGCCTGCGGACCGCATCGCATCAAGCTCACCCACCTCGATCGCGTCTACTGGCCGGCCGATCCGGCGTTCAAGCAAGCGGCCGTCACCAAGCGCGACCTGCTGCGCTACTTCGCGCGGGTGTCGCCGCACATCATTCCGCACCTCACCGATCGCCCGCTGACCATGATCCGCATGCCGGACGGCATCGGCGGGCAGCGCTTCTTCCAGAAGCACTGGGAGCAGGAGCGCCCGGCGTTCGCCGAGTCGGTCACGGTGTTCTCCGACAGCAAGGATCAGCAGCACAACTACCTGCTGTGCAACAACTTGCCGACGCTGCTGTGGCTGGCGCAATCCGGCACGCTCGAGTTCCATATCTGGCATTCGCGCGCGAAGCTGGGCGCCGACTCGCCGGTGAAGTCCACCGATTACGCGGCGTCCACGCAGTCGCTAGAGAGCTCGATCCTCAATTACCCCGACTACGTCGTGTTCGACATCGATCCGTACATCTACTCGGGCAAGGAAAAGAAGGGCGACGAGCCGGAGTTGAACACGACCGCGTTCGAGAAAGGCAAGGAAGTCGCGTTCTGGCTGCGCGAAGTGCTGGACGAAATGTCGCTCGAGGCGGTGGTGAAGACTTCCGGCAAGACCGGCCTGCACGTGTTCGTGCCGATCAAGCGCACGATCGACTTCGACGCCGCGCGCCACGTGTCGGAACTGGTCGGCCGCCACCTGCTGCACCAGCACCCGAAGGACATCACCATGGACTGGGCCGTGCCCAAGCGCACCGGCAAGATCTTCATGGACCACAACATGAACGTGCGCGGCAAGACGCTGAACGTGGCCTATTCGCCGCGCGGCGCGGCCGGCGCGCCGGTGTCGATGCCGCTGACCTGGGAAGAATTGGCCAAGGCGCATCCGCTGGACTTCCGTATCGCCAACGTCCCGCAGCGCCTGGCGGCGAGCGCCGACCGCTGGCGCGACGTCCTCAAGCTCAAGCAAAGCCTTGAAAAGGCGCTGAAAAGCCGCTGAGGCGGCAGGCAGTCACTTCATCAGCTACACTAAGCGCCCGCTGCAAGTCCATGAAAGTTGGACGGTTTCGTAGGGGATATCCATGGCCGCACGTTCGATTGCATCGCTGACCGTTTCTTTCGGTCTCGTTTCGATTCCGGTGAAGCTCTATTCCGCGACCGAAGCCAGCCGGCAGATTTCATTCAACCTGCTGCACAAGGACTGCGGCTCGCGCCTGCGCCAGCAGTACTTCTGCGTCAAGGAAGACGTGCCGGTCGGCCGTGACCAGATGGTCAAGGGCTACGAGTTCGCCAAGGACCAGTACGTGATGTTCTCGCCGGAAGAGCTCAAGGCGATGGAAGAGGCCGGCACGCACATGGCGGAGATCGTCGAGTTCGTGCCGCTGTCCGCGATCGATCCGGTGTACTTCGACAAGGCCTATTACATCGGCCCCGACAAGGGCGGCGCCAAGCCTTATGCGTTGCTGGCCAAGGCGCTGCTCCAATCCGAGCGTTGCGCCATCGGCCACTGGGCCGCGCGCGGCAAGTCGTACATCGTCATGATCCGGCCGGTCGCCAACGGCCTGGTCATGCAGCAGTTGCTCTACTCCGACGAAGTGCGCTCGATCAACGAGATCGACATCCCGAAGATCGAGGTCAAGGAAACCGAGCTCAAGCTCGCCCACAAGCTGATCGATCAGCAGTCGAGCGAGAAGTTCAACCCGGCGGATTACAAGGACGAAGTGCGGCTGCGCATCGAAAAGGCCATCGAGAAGAAGGTCGAGGGCCAGGAGATCACGCTGGCCGACGCGCCGGCCGGCGGCGGCGAGAAGGTCGTCGACCTGATGGAAGCGCTGCGCGCCAGCCTCGAGCGTACCGGCGAGCGCAAGCCCGCCAAGCGCGCCGAG
>JANNLM010000169.1:0-2289 GCA_031396825.1 Gammaproteobacteria bacterium
CACCAGGCCATGCGCGAGGTCAGCGGGCCGATCATCGCGATCGCATTGGTGCTGTGCGCGGTGTTCGTGCCGATGGCGTTCCTCGACGGCGTGACCGGGCAGTTCTACAAGCAGTTCGCGGTCGCCATCGCCATCTCCACCGTGATCTCCGCGATCAATTCACTGACGCTGTCGCCGGCGCTGGCCGCCGTGCTGCTCAAGCCGCACGACGCCCCGCCTGACGCGCTGACCAAAGTGCTGGACCGGCTGTTCGGGCGCTGGGTGTTCGCGCCGTTCAACCGCCTGTTCGGCCGCGCCTCGCATGCCTACGCCGAGGGCGGGCGCCCGGCGATCCGCCGCACACCGCTGATGCTGGCGGTCTACGGCGTGCTGCTGGTCTTCACCGTGGTGCTGTTCAAGGCGGTGCCGGGAGGCTTCATCCCGACGCAGGACAAGCTGTACCTGATCGCCGCCACCAAGCTGCCGGAGGGCGCGTCGCTCGACCGCACCGATGCCGTGATCCAGGCGATGAGCAAGCTCGCGCTGGAAACCGAGGGCGTGGAAGCCGCGGTCGCGTTCCCGGGCCTCAACGCGCTGCAGTTCACCAACACGCCGAACACCGGGACGGTTTTCTTTACCCTCGACCCGTTCGACCAGCGCAGCCGCCCGGCCGCGGAGATCGTCGGTGAGTTGAACATGAAGTTCTCGCAGATCCAGGAAGGCTTCGCTTTCGCCTTCCAGCCGCCGGCAGTGCTGGGCATCGGTACCGGCTCGGGCTTCTCGCTGTACGTGCAGGACCGCACCGGCGCCGGTTACGGCGAACTGCAGAACGCGGTCGGCGCGCTGTCGGGCGCGCTGAGCCAGACGCCGGGCATGGGCTTCCCGTTCAGCTCGTACCAGGCCAACGTGCCGCAGCTCGACGCGAAAATCGATCGCGCCAAGGCCAAGGCGCAGGGCGTCGCCATCAGCGACGTGTTCGAGACGCTGCAGGTCTATCTCGGCTCGGCCTACGTCAACGACTTCAACCGCTTTGGCCGCACCTACCAGGTCATCGCGCAGGCCGACGCACAGTTCCGCGACCAGGTCGAGGACATCGCCAGCCTGCGCACGCGCAACGCGAACGGCGAGATGGTGCCAATCGGCAGCCTGGTGTCCATCGGCCAGACCTACGGCCCCGACCCGGTGATCCGTTACAACGGTTACCCCGCCGCCGACATCATGGGCGAGGCCGATCCGCGCGTGATGTCCTCGGCGCAGGCGCTGAGCGTCGTGTCCGCCCTGGCGCCGCAGGTGCTGCCGCCGGGCATGACCTTCGAGTGGACCGATCTTTCGTATCAACAGGTGACGCAGGGCAACGCCGCGCTGGTGGTGTTCCCGCTCGCGGTGCTGCTGGTGTTCCTGGTGCTCGCCGCGCTGTACGAGAGCTGGGTGCTGCCGCTGGCGGTGATCCTGATCGTGCCGATGTCGATGCTGGCCGCGCTGACCGGCGTCTGGCTCACCGGCGGCGACAACAACATCTTCGTGCAGGTGGGTCTCGTGGTGCTGATGGGACTGGCCAGCAAGAACGCCATCCTGATCGTGGAGTTCGCGCGCGAGCTCGAGCACCAGGGCCGCAGCATCATCGATGCCGCGCTCGAAGCCTGCCGCCTGCGGCTGCGCCCCATCGTCATGACCTCGGTCGCCTTCATCGCCGGCGTCATCCCGCTGGTGCTGTCGAGCGGCGCCGGCGCCGAAGTGCGCCAGGTCATGGGCATCACGGTGTTCGCCGGCATGCTCGGCGTGACGCTGTTCGGCCTGTTCCTGACGCCGATCTTCTACGTCGCCCTGCGCAAGTTCTCGACGCGTAATGAGCGTCCCGCGACTGCCCAGGTGCAGTTCTCTGGAATGGAGGTGACTCGTGCGTAACTCCTTCGTCACCCCCGGAATCGTCACCCCCGCGAAAGCGGGGGTCCAGTTCTTTTTCGCGAAATACTGGATTCCCGCTTTCGCGGGAATGACACTAACGGCCTGCGCCGTCGGCCCCGACTACGTGCGGCCGGAAACCAAGACCGCGCCGGAATTCGGCCAGCTCGACAGCGCCGCTTCCAAGGCCGAAGAGCCCGTGGCGGAGTTCTGGGGCTCGTTCGAGGACCCGCTGCTCACGCGCCTGGTTGAAGGCGCGCTCACCGCCAACACCGACCTGCGCGCCGGCCTGGCGCGGCTCGACACGGCGCGCGCGCTCGCCGGCCTGTCGCGCTTCGACTACTTCCCGACCGTGACCGCCTCCGGCGAGCACATCCGCTCGCGCGCCAGCGCCGACGAGGCGCCGGG
>JANNLM010000187.1:0-1535 GCA_031396825.1 Gammaproteobacteria bacterium
GCTCCAGGCGCTCAATCTGCGCCAGATGGCCACCGGCTTTGCGGAGCTGGCGGTCCGAGCGGCGCGGGAGGGGCTGTCCCACGAAGCCTATTTATACGAATTGGCCAAGCTTGAACTGCAGGAGCGGACCACGCAGCGGCAGCTGCGCCGCACCCGCGAATCGGGCTTACCACTGGGCAAAACCTTTGCCACGTTGCACCTGCCAACCTTTGGCCCGCGCGTCACCCAACAGATTGGCGGGTTACGGCACAGCAGCTGGATTGCCGACGCCCGGAATGTGATTGCGGTCGGTGCGCCTGGCACCGGAAAGAGCCATCTGGCCGCTGCGCTGGGCCACGATCTGATTGGGCAGGGGCACACGGTCTATTGGAGCAGCACCGCCACCCTGGTGCAGCGGTTGCTGGTGGCCAAACGCGATCTGGCCTTGCCCCAGGCCTTGGCCAAACTGGACCGATTTGCCTGCCTGATCCTGGATGACATCGGCTATGTGCAACACGAGCGCGATGAAATGGAGGTGTTATTTACGCTCTTGGCCGAGCGCTACGAACGGCGCAGTGTGATTATTACGACGAATCTGGCCTTTTCGGCCTGGGAACGGATCTTCAAAGACCCGATGACCACGATTGCGGCCATTGACCGAGTGGTTCACCACGCCGTCATTCTCGATATGATGGCGCTGAGCAGCTACCGTGCCAAGGAGGCGCACGCTCACCAAAGCCTTCCAGACCAACGGCCAAGCGCGGATGCTGAGCGCGCCTAACCGCTGACCATGATCCACAGTTCTAATTGTCGCCGGTCACATTTCTAGTTGACATTTAACAATCGTCCGTGCCCGCGGGCCATACGGTCGGCGCGGCGGGGCTCGGCATCCGATACGCGCGATTGGCAACCCCTCCGGCCCCGTATGGGCCGCCACCGCGCCGGTAGTGGTGCGCGGGTCAGCTCGCCCCGGCCCGCCGTCGGTGCCATCCCGATCGTCGCTGCCAGGCCGCTCGCGTGGCGGTCTTCAACGCCGGGTCGCATCCGTTCCGTCGGGGGCGTCGGTCGGCGTCCGCCGAACAGGGCGTTGCAGCAGACCAGCTGAAACGGGCCGATTTTGGCATCTTGGTGCGGTAAATGGCCCTTCCGATCCATCGATGTCGTCTCCTTCAGCTGGCGCTGAACGCCGACGTTCGGCGGTGAGCGGCCCTTCTGTTTCTGGAAACCTGGCCGCCGGGGAGGTCGGGCGCACACTCAGAGCGGGCGGCGGTGCGATCGCGATCGTCCGTGCCCACGGGCCGATACGGGCGAGCCTGCTTCCGACCGGCGCGGCGGGGTCGGGCAGCCGATAGGTGCATGTGGAATGTGTTCCGGCCCCGTATGGGCCGCCGCCGCGCCGGTAGTGGTGCGCGGGTCAGCCCGCCCGGGCCCGCCGTCGGTGCCATCCCGATCGTCGCTGCCAGGCCGCTCGCGTGGCGTCCCTGCGCGCCGGGTCGCAGCAGTAGGCCGGTGCCCCTGGTCGGCGTCCGCCGAACATGGCACTTAAGCCGACCAGC
>JANNLM010000244.1:0-2361 GCA_031396825.1 Gammaproteobacteria bacterium
GCGCGAGGTTGTAATGCGCGATCAGGCGCTTGCCCAGGTGCCCGCGGCAGCCCTCGGCGAAGAACGTGTACTTGCCGCGCAGCTCCATGCCGGCGGTGTAGCCGTCCTTGTGCTTGCCGTCGCGCGCCACGCCCATGTCGCCGACGACCACGCCGCGCACCACGTTCCCGGCGTCGATGATGACGTCGGCCGCGGCGAAGCCCGGGTAGATCTCGACGCCGAGCGCCTCGGCCTGCGCTCCGAGCCAGCGCACCAGGCTGCCGAGCGAGATGATGTAGTTGCCCGCGTTGTGCATGGTCTTCGGCACGAACAGGTTCGGCATGCGCACCGCGCGCTTCTCGCCGAGGAAGAAGTAGACGTCGTCGCGCAGGACCGCCGTCTTCAGCGGCGCGCCCCTTGACTGCCAGTCGGGGAACAACTCGGCCAGCGCGCGCGGCTCGAACACCGCGCCGGACAGGATGTGGGCGCCGACTTCGGAGCCCTTCTCCACCACGCACACGGAGAGCTCGCGGCCCGCCTCGGCCGCTTTCTGCTTCAAGCGGATGGCCGCTGCCAGGCCCGCCGGGCCGGCGCCGACGATGACGACGTCGTACTCCATCACATCGCGTTGAGCGGTCATTTTTCCCCGGCGACAATCTTAGCTGAGGATCGAGGCCACCACGGCCGTGTTGGCGATGTCCTCGGCCTTGCAGCCGCGCGACAGGTCCATCCACGGCCGGGCCAGCCCCTGCAGGATGGGCCCGATGGCGTTGGCGCCGCCGAGGCGCTCGGTGATCTTGTAGGCGATGTTGCCGGCGTCGAGGTCCGGGAACACGAACACGTTGGCCTGCCCCGCCACCTTCGAGTCTGGCGCCTTCTGCGCGGCGACCTCGGGCACGAAGGCGGCGTCGAACTGCAGCTCGCCGTCGATGGCCAGCTGCGGCGCGAGCTTGCGCGCCAGCTCCAGCGCCGCGCGCACCTTGGCCACGCGCGCGTGGTCGGCCGAGCCGCGCGTCGAGAAGCTCAGCAGCGCGACCTTCGGTGTCTCGCCGGTGAGGCGCTGGTGGCTGGCGGCGCTGGCGATGGCGATCTGCGCGAGCTGCTCGGGATTGGGATCGGGCACGACCGCGCAATCGGCGTAGGTCAGCACGCGACCCGGCAGCTCCATCAGGAAGAAGCTCGACACCAGTTTCACGCCGGGCGCGAGGCCGACGCCGCGCAGCCCGCAGCGCAGGACATTGGCCGTGGTCGCGATCGACCCGGAAACGGCGGCGTCCACCGCGCCCAGGCGCAGCAGCACGGCGGCGCGTTGCAGCGGATCCTTGCGAGCCTGCTCGACGGCATCCACGCCCTGCTTGGCCAGCACCACTGCGAGCGTGTCGTCCACCCGGCCCTCGAACTTCGCCAGGTCCGGCGCGTCGGGCAGCACGGGAATAGCCAGCCGGTCCGCTTCCAGCATGCGCGCAGCTTCGAGCACGCGCGGGTCCTGGGCCTCCGGCAGCAGCACGCGGCGCGGTCGCGCCCGGGCTTGCTCGCGAAGGCGATCGAGGATCATCGGTCTGAAAAAGGGGACGCACACATTTTCGTAATTGTGTGCGTCCCTATTTATTTGAGGAGGGAGTCCGGCACGTCGAGCTCCATGTGGAGCATCGCCAGGCCGTGCACCTTGCCCTGCGCGTCGGTCTTTTGCGTCTCGGTGCCGCCGCCGCCGAGCGAGTCGTGCAGGATGAAGTTCAGCGAGCGCAGGTTCGGCGCCTCGTAGCGGTCCACCTTGCCGAAATTGATCTCGCGGAAGTGCTGCTGCACGCGCTCGGCGGTCAGGTGCTTCACCAGGAACTCGTAGATCGGCAGGGTCCTGGCCATGACGCCGACGTTGGAGCCGGCGCCCTTGTCGCCCGAGCGGGCGATGGCGATGTCCATCAGTTTCACGCGCGCCATGTCAGAGCTCCTCCACCGTCACGGTGGTGCTGACTTTCTGCTTGTCGATCAGCGCCGGCCAGTAGCCGACGATCTCGGACGCCGACGGCCGGCCGGCGGCGAAACCGGTCACGCCCGGCGGCCCGCCGGTGACCAGGGGCGCCAGCTCGCGGCCGAGGAACTCGAGCAGCTTCTTGTCCTGGCCCTTGGCGCCGATGCGCAGGAGGATTTCGCTCGGCTGCTGCGGCGGCGGCACGATGCCCTTGTAGGTGACATTGGTGCCGACCAGCTCGACGAAGCGGTCCTTCTCGGGAATCTTCAGGCCGTACATCTCCATGCGCTTGAAGATGATGTCGGCGCACAGGTTGGCCTTCTCGACCGCGTCCGGGCCGGTCACCACCAGCATGCCGCCGATCTTGTAGCCATTGGCGTACGACATCGACACCTTGTAGGTCGGCGTCGGCG
>JANNLM010000253.1:0-9866 GCA_031396825.1 Gammaproteobacteria bacterium
GTTGTCGGCGATGAAGGCGGTGAGCACGCCGGCGCGCTGCAGGCGCGCGGCGTTGTCCTCGACCGTGGCGAGCGACTCGAACTTGGCCGGCAAGGTCAGCGACGGGTCGAGCAGCACCGGAATCTTGCGCTGCGCGAGCTCTTTCGCCACCAGGTGCGCCTCGGCGCCGCCCTGCACGATGAGCCGCAGCTTGTAGTCCGCGGCGAGCTTCATCAGCGCGCGCAGGTCGGCGACGCGGTCGGCCAGCGCCACCAGCGGCACCTGCCCCGCCAGCACCGGCTTGAGCGCCTCGGCTTCGAGCGGCGACAGCAAAGGTTCCCGGGCCGGCCGGCCCTGCCAGAGTTTCGGGTTGCGCACTTCCTCGAAGGCCTCGCGCAGCCAGGCAAACGCCGCCGGCCGCGAGCCGCCGATCAGTTGCGCGCTTCTTTCGCCGGCCTGCAGATAGGCCGCGGCGCGGGCCTTGGTCACGAAGCGCTCGGCCGAGCCGAGGTTGATCACCGCACCGAAACCGCCGAGCAGCGCGGCGTGGTCGCCGATGTTCGGCGCCGCCACGGCGCGCGTCACGCCCTCGATGCGCACTTCATTGACGATGGCGGCGCGCGGGTTCAGGCCATCCACCACGTCGAGCGAGGCGCTGAAGCGCTCGTCCTTGGAGGCGTCGTCGGCGGAATCGTCCACGCCGTCGACGTCGCGCAGGCCCAGCTGCGTGTGCGCCGCGAAGATGCCCGGCGTCACCACCAGGCCGGTGCCGTCGATGACCTGGGCGCCGGCGGGCGCGGTCACGTTGGCGCCGACGGCGGCGATGCGCCCGTCGCGGATCAGCACGCTGCCGGATTCGAGCGTGCCGGCCGGGCCCAGGGTGTGCACGCGCGCGTTCTTGATCAGCACGTCCGCGGCCCAAGTCGGCGTGACGGCCGCGAGCACCAGCACCAAGCAGAGAATTCTCATGGCCGGGTTCATGGCTGGCTCCCGGGCGGCTGCACTCCGAGCATGAAGTCGCTGTCCGGCTCGGCCTTGGGCTGCTTGCGGTCGAACTGCACGACGCCGTCGATCAGCACCAGCTCGGGCCGCGCGTAGACGCTGAACGGATCGGAGCTCCACACCACGACGTCGGCGGCCTTGCCCGCCGCCAGCGAGCCGGTGCGCTCGGCGATGCCCATGGCGCGCGCGGGGTTGGACGTGATCCAGCGGATGGCCTGCTCCGGCGGAATGGCGATGCCGGCACGCTCGCCGGCGGCCATGGCCTTGGCCGTTTCCTGGTTCAGGCGCTGGATGCCAGCCTCCGAGTCGGAATGCAGCACGGTGCAGCCGCCGCCGCCCGCCTTGCTGGCGTGCGCCGCGTGCACCATCGCCGCGTTCTCGCGGATGCCGTCGAACGATTCCATCTTGAAGCCCCACCAGTCGGCCCAGACCGCGGCGCAGGTCTGCGTCTCGGCCAGCAGGTTGGCGATCTTGTAGGCCTCGACCGCGTGGTGGAAGGCGGTGATCTTGTAGCCGAACTCGCGCGCCACATCGAGCATGGTGGCCATCTCGTCGGCGCGGTAGCAGTGGTTCTGCACCAGGATCTCGCCCTTCAGCACGCCGACCAGCGTCTCCATCTGCAGGTCGCGGTCCGGCGGCGGGTCGCCGGCGGCTTTCTTCTTCTCCTCCCAGTTCTTCCACTTGCGCTGGTAGGCCTGCGCCTTGGAGAACGCCGCGCGATAGCCGGCGACGTTGCCCATGTTGGTGGACGGCGCCGTCTTGCGATCGCGGCCGTAAACGCGGCGCGGATTCTCGCCGCAGGCCATCTTCAGCACGTGCGGCGCACCGGGAAACTTCATGGCCTGGTAGGTCACGGCCGGCACGTTGCGCAGCGTGACGCCGCGGCCGCCGAACAGGTTGGCCGAGCCCGGCAGGATCAGCAGCGTGGTGATGCCGCCGTTCTCGCGCGCGGCCTGGAAACCGGGATCCTGCGGCCACACGGAATGCTCGGCCCACACCTCGGCCGTGACCGGCGCCACCGCCTCGTTGCCGTTGGACGTCGCCCATACGCCGGGCGAGGGGTACGCGCCCAGGTGCGAGTGCGCGTCGATGATGCCGGGCGTGACCCAGCGCCCCTCGGCGTCGATGACGCGCGCGCCGGGCGCCTGCAGGTCGCGGCCGACCGCCTTGACCAGGCCGTTCTCCAGCCAGACGTCGCCGCCGTCGAGCCGCGCCCCGTCGCCGGTCAGCACGGTCGCGCCGCGGATCAGCACGCTGTCGGCGGGCGCAGCGCGATAGGTCGACGGGAACGTCGGCGCCGGCGGCGCCTCCGGTTCGGTCCGCGCCGGCTTGTCGGCCGTGGCCGCGCAGGCCGAAGTCAGGGCCACCAGGACGATGATCAGGTGATGTCGCATGACGTTTTCCCCCGCAGGACCGTCAGCGCGCGAGCGGGCGCTTGGCGGTTTCGATGAACTCCAGCATCAGTGCGACGTTGGCATTGGCCTGCGCCATCGCGCCCAGTTCGGCCTTGATCTCGGCCATGGGCTTGCCGGAGAGATAGATCAGCTTGTAGGCGTCCTTGACGGCGCCGATGTCGTCCGCCGAAAAGCCGCGGCGCTTCATGCCTTCGCCGTTGATGGCGCGCGGCTCCGCCGGGTTGCCCTGCACCATCACGAACGGCGGCACGGCGCCGAGGATGATGCTGCCGCCGCCCGAGAACGCGCCCGTGCCGATGCGGCAGAACTGGTGCACGCCGCTGGCGCCGCCCAGGATCACGTGGTCGTCGATCGTCACGTGGCCGGCGAGCAGCACGTTGTTGGCCAGGATGGTGTGGTTGCCGACGACGCAATCGTGGGCGATGTGGGCGCAGGCCATCAGCCAGTTGCCGTCGCCGACGCGGGTCACGCCTTCTTCCTTGAGCGTGCCGCGGTTGATGGTGACGTACTCGCGGATGGTGTTGTTGTCGCCGATCTCGACGCGCGTTGCATCCTCGTACTTCGCGGTCTTGTCCTGCGACACCGCGCCGAGCGAGGCGAACGGGTACAGCGTGTTGCCCTGACCGATGGTCATCGGGCCCTGCAGCACGACGTGCGAGTGGATCTTCGTCCCGGCGCCGATGGTAACGTCGGCGCCGATGACGCTGTAAGGCCCGACCTCGACGCTCTCGTGCAGCTGCGCCTTCGGATCGACGACGGCGGTCGGATGAATCCTCGGCATCAGGCCACCGGCCCGCGCAGCACGCACATCAGCTCGGCCTCGCAGGCCAGCTCGCCGTCGACGGTCGCGCGCGCCCGGAACTTCCACACGTCGCGCTTCTGCTTTTCGAGGTGGACTTCGAACAGCAGCTGGTCGCCCGGCACCACCGGGCGCTTGAAGCGTGCGCTGTCGATACCGGCGAAGTACAGGATCTGCCCCGAGGCGGCCGACAGGCCGGCGCGCTGCACCGCCAGGATGCCGCAGGCCTGCGCCATGGCCTCGATCACCAGCACGCCCGGCATGGTCGGGACCGCCGGGAAATGCCCCGGGAAGTGCGCCTCGTTGTAGGTGACGTTCTTGATCGCCTTCAGCGTGTCGCTGCCGTCCGCAAATTCGGTGACGCGGTCGATCATCACGAACGGCCAGCGGTGCGGGATGAGCCTCAGGATCTCCCGGATATCAAGCGTCTTGTTCGTCACCGTCGTCCCCTTCTGGTTCGCTGCGGCTGACGCCGGCACGGCGCTCGAGCTCACGCACCCGTTCCTCCATCGCGCCGAGCCGGCGGATGCTGCCCATCTCGCGGCGCCACTCGCGCGCGGTGCGTGCCGGGACGCCGCCGTATTGTCCTTTTTCCGCGATCGACTTCAGCACCATCGAAAAGCCGAGGATGACCACATCGTCGGCAATCTCGATGTGGCCGTTGATGCAGGTGCAGCCTCCAATCATACAGCGCGCCCCGATGCGGGTTGACCCGGCGATACCGCTCATTGCGGCCATCACCGTGTGCGCGCCGACGCGCACGTTGTGCGCGATCTGGATCAGGTTGTCGAGCTTGACGCCGTCCTCGATCACGGTGTCGCCGAGCGCGCCGCGATCGACGGTTGTGCCGGCGCCGATCTCGACGTCGTCACCGAGGATCACCGTGCCGGTCTGCGGCATTTCCTCCCAGCCGGCCGGGCCGAGCGCCAGGCCGAAGCCGCGCGAGCCGAGCACCGCGCCGGCGTTCAGGCGCGCGCGCTTGCCGACCTGCACCCGCTCACCGACCCAGACGTTGCCGTCGAGGCGGCTGCCGTCGCCCACGCGCGCGTTGCGGCCGATGCTGCAGTTGGGACCGATGTAGACGCCGGCGCCGATGGTGGCGCCGGACTCGACCACGGCGCACGGGCCGACACAGCTGGTCGGCGGGATGGCGACGCCGGGCGCGACCGAGGCGGTCGCGTGCACGCCGGGCGTGAAATCCCGGCTGGTGTCGAAGCTCGCCGCGATGCGCGCGAACGCGAGGTAGGGATCCTTCGCGACCAGCGCGTTGCCCTTGAAAGCGGCGCCGTCGCGCTTGCCCAGCACCACCGCCGCGGCGCGCGTCGACGCCAGCTGTGAGCGGTACTTCGGGTTGGCGAGGAAGGTCAGGCAACCCGGCTCGCCGGGCGACAGCGTACAGGTGCCGCGGATCACCGTGGCCGGGTCGCCGGCCACTTCGAGCTCCGGCAACCCCGCCTTGAAGCGCTGCGCCAGCTCCCCGAGTGTCGGCGCCACGCGGCCTCCTGGCTTATTTCTTCTTCTTCGGCTCGGCTGCGGCCGGCGCGCCCTGCATCGCGGCGAGTTTCTTCATCACGTCCGCGGTGACGTCCACTGCCGGGGAGGCGAAGGCCGGATCGCGCACGACCAGGTCGAGCGCCTTTTCCTGGGCCACCTCGCCGATCGCGCGGTTGATCTTCTCGAGCACGTCGCGCTGCAGTTCGTCGTTGCGCGCCTGCGCCTGCTCGGCGAACTGGCGCTGCTTGAGTTCGAAGTCGATGCGGCGCGTGTTCAGGTTCTTCTCGGTGTCCGCGCGCTGCTGGCCGCTCATGGTGTCGGCTTCGCGCTGGTACTTCCTGGAGTCATCCTGCAGCTTCTTGCCCTCGGCCTTGAGGTCGTCCTCGCGCTTCTGGAACTCGGCCTTGAACTTGTCGTTGGCGGCGCGCACCTGCGGCGAATCGCGCAGCAGCGCCGGGATGCTGATGGCGCCGATCCTGGTCGGAACCGCGAGTTGCGCGGTGGCCGGAGCCGTGAAAGCCGCAAGCAGGACTGCGGGAAGGATGACGGCGAATGCGGTGCGCATGAGGGTCTCGAGTGGTTGGAGTTGGGCCGTCAGAACGGCGTGCCAAAGGTGATCTGGAAGCGGTCTTCCTTGTCCTGGACCTCTTCGTCCAGCGGGAAGCCGTAGCTGAGGTCAAGTATACCGAGGAAGGGGGTGTACCACGTGAAGGCGATGCCGGCCGACTGGCGCAGTTCGGTGTAGCTGAAGTCGCCGGCCGTCGCGAACACGTTGCCGATGTCGAAGAACAGGCTGGTGCGCGTCGACTTGCCGTCGCTCTCCATCGGCATCGGGATCACCAGCTCGGTCTGCATCGCGGTCAGGAAGCGCCCGCCGATCGGCAGCGTGCTTTCGGAAGGACCCAGGCTGCTCTCGCGGTAGCCGCGCACCGTGCGCGTGCCGCCGGCCAGGAAGTTCTCGTACGGCGGCGGGTCGCCCTTGCTGCCGTAGCCCTCCATCAGGCCGAAACGGCCGTTGACCTCCAGGAAGCTCTTGAAGATGAACGGCAGGTAGTTCTGGTGGCGGTAGGACCAGCGGTAGTACTGCAGGTCGCTGCCCGGCATGACGACGTCGAGGTCGAGCTGGTCCAGCGCGCCGCGGCTGGCGAAGAACACGCGGTTGCGCGTGTCGCGCGTGATGCCGGTGCGCGCTTCCCAGGTCAGGTAACGCGTGCCGTTGGCGATGGCGAAGGCCAGGATGGTGGTGCTGCTGTTCGGGAACGTGTCGAGCGCCGTGTCCTCGACGCCGAAGCCGGCGCGCACCGACGTGTACTCCGACAGCGGGATGCCGTAGGTCAGGTTGCCGCCGACCACGTTGAGGTTGAAGCCCGACGAGAAACGGTTGAGGCCCTCGGACTCGCGATAGAACACCGACCAGGTCTGGCTGACGCCGTCTTCCGTGTAGTACGGGTCCGCCCAGCTGAACGAGAAGCGCCGCGAGAAGGTGTTGTTGTCCACCTCGACGGCGACGCGGTTGCCGGTGCCGAACACGTTGGTGTGGGTGACGTTGCCGGTGACGAGGAAGCCCGACGCGCCCGAGTAGCCGACGCCGAACTGGATCGAGCCCGGCGGGCGCTCCTTGACCGTGAATTCGACGTCGACCAGGTCGTCGGTGCCGGGCACCGGCTTGGTGTCGACCTCGACCGACTCGATGAACGGCAGGCGCTCGAGGCGCACGCGCGAGCGTTCCACCGCGCTCTTCGAGAAGGGCGCGGCCTCGAGCTGGCGCATTTCGCGCCGCAGGGTCTCGTCGTTGGTGCTGCTGTGGCCGCTGAAGTTGATCTGGCGCACGTAGGCGCGCTTGCCGGGCTGGATGAAGTAGTTGAGGCTGACCTCGCGCTTCTCCTCGTCCACTTCCGGCACCGGGTTCACCTCGGCGAAGGCGTAGCCGATGTCGGCGAGTCCCGCCTCGATGCGGTTGGCGCTCTCGGTCGCCTCGCGACGCGAGAAGGTCGAGCCCGGGGGCGTGGTCACCTGCGCGGCGAGGAACCACGGCTCGAGCACGGTCTCGCCGCTGAAGCGCCGGTCCTTGACCGTGTAGACCTCGCCCTCCTCGACGTTCAGCGTGATGTAGATGCCAGCCTTGTCCGGCGCCAGCGCCACCTGCACCGAGCTGATGTTGAACTTCAGGTAGCCGCGATCCTGGTAGTAGGACGTCAGGCCCTCGAGGTCGCCGAGCAGCTGCTGCTTGGAGTAGCGGTCGGAGGTCTGGAACGGCACCCAGTCGGTCTTCTCCAGCGCCAGCTGCGACAGCAGCGTCGGCTTGTCGAAGGCCTTGTTGCCGATGATGTTGATCTCCTTGATTTTCGTGACCGAGCCCTCGGTCACGTCGATCTTGAGGCTGACGCGGTTCTCGCCCTCTTCCTTGACCTTGGTTTCGATGCCGACGTCGTAGTAGCCGTTGGCGTAGTACTGGCGCCGCAGTTCTTGTTCCACCTGGTCCAGCAGCGAGCGCTTGAACGGCTCGCCCTCGGCGAGGCCGAGGTTCTTCAGCGAGTCCATCAGGTCGTCGCCGCCGACCTTGTCGTTGCCCTCGATCTCGAACTTGGCGATGGCGGGCCGCTCGACCACGCGCACCACCAGCGTCGTGCCGTCGCGGTCGAGCTCGACGTCCTGGAACAGGCCGGAGGCGTACAGGGCGCGGATCGCCTGGGTCGAGGTCTGGTCGTTCAGCACGTCGCCCTGCGACAGCGGCAGGTACGACAGCACGGTGCCGATGTCGAGGCGCTTGAGGCCCTCGGCGCGGATCTCGGAGATGGTGAAGGGCACGATGGCGAGCGCGGGCAGTGTGGCGCACAGCGCAATCACAGCCAGCCACTTCTTCAGCGGTTGGAAATGCATTCCGGGTTTCTTAGTTGATCAGTCGCAGGATGTCGTTGTAGAAGGCCAGTCCCATCAGCGCGATCAGCAGCGTCAGCCCGACCTGCTGGCCGACGGCCTGGGCGCGGTCGGACAACGGCGAGCCCTTCACGAGCTCCACGACGTAATAGAGGAGATGTCCACCGTCCAGCACCGGCACGGGCAGCAGATTCAGCACCCCAAGGCTCACGCTCATGATCGCGATAAAAAACAGAAATGAAACAACCCCGCTGCTGGCCGTATAGCCGGCAACCTGGGCAATCTGGATCGGGCCGCTGATGTTCTTGACCGAAACGTCCCCAAGGACCATCCGGTACAGGAACTTGAGCGTCAGCTGGCTCATCCGCGCGGTTTCCGCGACGGCGGCCGGCAAGGCAGCCCAAACGCTCAACCGATGCTTCGTCCATAGATTCTCCCATACGGCCGGGGGAACATCCACGTTCATGCCCGCACCGAGGTAGCCGATGCGGCGGCCGCCGGCCTCGCGCGAGGACAGGATCGTCGACAGCCGCAGCGTCTCTTCGCCGCGGCGGACCTCGAATTCCACGACTTCCCCGGGATGGGCCGCGATCCAGTCGCGCCACGCGTCGATGTCGTCGACCGCCAGCCCGCCCTGGCGCATGAGCCGGTCGCCCGGCTTGAGCCCGGCCTGCTCGGCCGACGAGGCCGGCTCGATCCGGGTCACGACCAGCGGGCCCTGCGGCCAGTACTGGCGGATGCCGAGGTCGTCGAACAGGTGTTCGGGGTCCAGGCGCACGCCGGCGACCGGCAGCGTCGCGCCGCGCACTTCGTCGCCACGCTTCAGCGTCAGCTCGATCGAGCCTTCGCTCAGGGCGCGGTCGATCAGCACCGTGCGCAGGGCGCCGAAGGTCGGCGTGTCCTCGCCATTGACCGAGATGACCTCGTCGCCGCGCTGCACGCCGGCCTGCGCCGCGACCGTGCCGGCCGGCGGCAGGCCGACCAGCGGCCTGGAGCCCGGGATGCCGCCGACGAAGACGATCCAGTAGGCCACCGCCGCCAGCAGGAAATTGGCCAGCGGGCCGGCGGCGACGATGGCGATGCGCTTCCACACCGGCTGGCGATTGAACGCCAGGTGCGCCACGGCCGGCGCGACGTCGCCCTCGCGCTCGTCGAGCATCTTGACGTAGCCGCCCAGCGGCACCGCCGCGATGACGTACTCCACGCCGTCCTTGCCGACGCGGCGCCACAGCGCGCGGCCGAACCCGACCGAGAAGCGCAGCACCTTCACGCCGAGCTTGCGCGCCACCCAGAAATGGCCGAACTCGTGGAACGACACCAGCACGCCGAGCGCGACGATGAACGCGGCGAGGCTCCAGAGCACCTCAAGCATGGGCGGCCACCTTGGCGTCGAGCAGCCCGCCGGCGGCGCGCCGCGCCCAGCCGTCCACCTCGAGCACCGCTTCGAGCGACTCGTCGCCCGGCAGGCGGGCGGAGCCGGCGGCGGCCAGCGTCTGTTCGATCACGCGCGCGATGCGCGTGAAGCCGATGCGCCCGTCCAGGAACGCCTCGACCGCCACTTCGTTCGCGGCATTGAGCACATTGGGAAGGATGCCGCCGGCGCGCAGGGCGTCGCGGGCCAGCGCCAGGCACGGGAAGCGGCGCAAATCCACCGGCTGGAAGTTCAGCCGGCCCAGTTCGGCGAGCTTGAGCCCGGCCACGCCGGACTCCCAGCGCTCGGGGTGGGCCAGCGCGTGCGCGATCGGCACGCGCATGTCGGGCTGCCCCAGGTGGGCCAGCATCGAGCCGTCGGCGTACTCGACCAGCGAGTGGATCACGCTCTCCGGGTGCAGCACGACTTCGATGTGCTCCTCGGCCAGGCCGAACAGGCGGTGCGCCTCGATCAGCTCCAGCCCCTTGTTCATCATCGTCGCCGAATCCACCGAGATCTTCGGCCCCATGACCCAGTTCGGGTGCCGCACGGCCTGCGCCGGCGTCACCCGCTCGAGGTCGGCGATCGGCGTGTCGCGGAACGGCCCGCCGGAGGCGGTCAGCACCAGCTTGCGCACCCCCGGATCGGCCCTGCCGCAGCGGAACCCGGACGGTAGACACTGGAAGATGGCGTTATGTTCACTGTCGATCGGGATCAGCGTGGCGGAAGCCGCCGCCGCCTCGGCCAGCAGCAGCCGGCCGGCCATGACCAGCGGCTCCTTGTTGCCGATCAGCACGCGCCCCCCGGCGCGCACCCCCGCCAGCGTCGGCATCAGCCCGGCGGCGCCGACGATGGCGGACATCACGACGTCGGCCGCGGCGGCGGCCTC
>JANNLM010000254.1:0-1905 GCA_031396825.1 Gammaproteobacteria bacterium
CGGTCTTGCCGCCGGGCGCGGCGCAGGCGTCGAGCACGCGCAGCCCATCCTTCAAGTCCAGCAATTCCACCGCGAGTTGCGCGGCTGCGTCCTGCACCGAGACCAGGCCGTCGGTGAAGCCCGGCAACTCGTCCACCGGCACGGCTTCGTCGAGCGCGATCGCGTCGGGCGCGCCGGTGACGAGGTGGCCGGTCAAACCCGCTCCCGGCAGCTCCTTCTGCAGGTACGCCGTCGCCGGGCCACGCCGGCGGTTCACGCGCAGCGTCAGCGGCGCCTGCTCGTTGTTCTCGAGCAGCACTTTCTTCCACTGGCGCGGCCAGTCGCGGCGGATCGCGTCGACCAGCCAGGTCGGGTGCGACTGGCGCACCACCGGGTCGGTCGGCAGCGCGTCCTCGAGCGCGCGGCGCTCGCGCTGGTAGCGGCGCAGCACGGCGTTGACCATGCCGCGCGCCCAGTGCGCCTCGAGCAGCCCCACCGCGTTGACCGTCTCGGCCACCGCCGCGTGCGCCGGCATGCGCATGCTGCGCAGCTGGTGCAGGCCGCACAGCAGCAGCGCCTGCACTTCGGGCGCCTTGTCGAGCGGCTTGTCCAGCAGGCGCGCGACCAGCGTGGTCAGCAGCGTGTGCTCGCGCACCACGCCGTAGGCCATGGCCATGAGCAGCGAGCGGTTCTGCGTGGTCATGAGGGAAAAAGGGGACGCAACCATGGTTGCGTCCCCTTTTTCCCTCAGCGCATCGTCGAGCGTGCGCCCGGCCATGACGCGCGCGATCGCGCGCGCCGCCTCGGCGCGCACCGCGGCGCTGGGCGTGCTCACGCCGGCACCGCGAGCGGCAGCCGCAGCCGGAACAGCGCGCCGCGCCCGGCGGGCAGCAGCTCGAGGTCGCCGCCGTGCGCGCGCGTCAGCGAGCGCGCGATCGACAGGCCCAGGCCGGTGCCGCCCTGCGCGCGGGCGGTGGTGAAGAACGGCTCGAACACGCGGGCCTGGTTGCCGGGCGAGATGCCGGGACCGTCGTCGTGCACGACGATCTCGACCTCGGCGCCGGCGGGCGCCCCCGACAGCCTTGCCGTGGCGCCGGTCCCGGCGTGCGCGCGCACGTTGTCGAGCAGCGAGCCGAGGATGGACTCGAGCGTGTCCGCGGCGATCGCCGCCTTCACCGCCGGCGCCGGCTCCTGCACCGCGCTGACCAGGCGCGGCTCCTCGTAGCGCGCCGCGGCCGCGCGCAGCGCCGCGCCGACGTCGGCGCTCTCGCGGGCGGCGGCCGGCGCCATGTCGGCGCGCGCCAGCTCCAGCAGGCGGCGCACCAGCTGGGCGAGCCGGCGCGTGTCGCGCTCGAGGATGTCGAGGAAGCGGGTGCGCTCGTCGGCCGACATGCCGGCGCCGTGCTCGCGCAGCATCTCGACCGCGCCCTGCATCGCGGTCAGCGGTGTCTTGAACTCGTGCGACACGTGCGCGGCGAAGTCGGCGATGTAGTTGGCGCGGCGCTCGAGAGTCTGCGCCATCTCGGCCACGGTCTCCGACAGCTCGGCGATCTCGCGCGTGCCCGGGTGCCGCAGCGGCGTGACCGCGCCCTGCTCGCCGCGGGCCGCGCGGCGCGCCTGTTCGCGCAGCGCGCGCACCGGCCGGCCGATCGCGAACGACGCCAGCAGCGCGATCGCGACGATCGCCGCGAGCAGCGCCAGCGCGCCCTGGGCCAGCTCGCGCCGCTTGCCGTACAGCGCCTGGCGGATGTTGCCGGGCGTGCGCGCCAGCAGCACGCTGCCGATGACGCGCTCGCCGTGCAGGATCGGCACGGCCACGAACACGCGGATGCGCGTGCCGCGGCTGATCGAGTCGAGCGGCGGCGCCGAAGGCGGGTTGCTGCCGCGCCAGCGCATCACGCTGACGAACTCGCCGGTCAGCGCGCG
>JANNLM010000103.1:0-7706 GCA_031396825.1 Gammaproteobacteria bacterium
CCCGGAACTTCGAAGCGCAGCAGCTTGCAGGGCAGCGGGCCGTTGTACATCGCGAAGGTGTCGTGGGCGCGCAGGCCGATGCGCGGGCCCAGGTCCGGCCGGCCGGTGAACACCGCCGCCTGCCAGCCGCCGAAGTGTTCCTTCAGGGTCGCGCCGAGCAGGCTGTGGATCTTGATCACCTCCGCCTCCGCGCCCATGCGCTCGCCATAGGGCGGGTTGGTGGCGACCAGGCCCTTGAGCGGGCCCGGTGGCCGGGCCTCCGACAGGTCCTGCGCCGCGAACTGGATCTGGTCGGCGAAGCCGGCGCGCTGCGCGTTGTCGCGCGCGGCGCGGATGGCGCCGGCGTCGAGGTCGTAGCCGCGCAGCAGCGGCAGCTCGCGCGCGCGGCCGGCCTTGGCGCGCGCCGCCGCCTCGGTTTTCAACTCGCGCCAGACCTTGGGCTTGTGCTCCAGCCAGGCCTCGAAGCCGAAGCGCTCGCGCGCCAGCCCCGGCGCCACGCCGGCGGCGATCATCGCGGCTTCGATCACCAGCGTGCCGGAGCCGCACATCGGGTCCACCAGCGGCGCGCCCTGCGCCGCGAGCGCGGCCCAGTCGCAGCGCATCAGGATCGCGGCAGCGAGGCTTTCCTTGAGCGGCGCCTGCCCGCCCGCGCGGCGGTAGCCGCGCCGGTGCAGGCTCTCGCCGGACAGGTCGAGGCTGACCTGGGCGTGGTCCCGGTCGAGGTGCAGGTGCACGCGAATCTGCGCGTTCTCGGTGTCCACCGAGGGGCGCTCGCCGGTCTTGCCGCGGAACGTGTCGGCGATGGCGTCCTTCACCTTGAGCCCGGCGTAGTGCGTGTGCGTGACGGCCGCGGAGCGGCCGGCGACCTCGATCGCAAAGGTGGACTTGATGTCGAACACGTCGGTCCACTCGATCGCGCGCGCGCCCTGGTACAGCCCGTCCGCGTCCACCAGCGGGAAGCGCGTCAGCGGCAGCAGGATGCGGCTCGCCAGCCGCGACTCGAGGCAGGCGCGATAGGCGGTGGCGAGGTCGCCGGTGAAGGCCACGCCGCCGCCCTGTTCCTTGACGGTCGCCGCGCCCAGCGCGACGAGTTCCTTCGCCAGCAGCGGTTCGAGGCCGCGGCTGGCGGTGGCGAACAGTTCAAGGGCTTCGGGCATGGGCGCCATTATGCCGGGCGAGGATCGCTTATGCCCGTTCTGGCATATAAGAGTGCAAACATAATATTTCACAGGAATATGCAGACCCCGTAGTCTGCGGGTCCTGTTGCCCATGACCCCGGAAACCCAGAAGTGAGAACGTTCGCCGCCACCGTCGTTGCAGCCTTGGCTGTGCTGGCCGCGCTGGCGGTGCCCCCGGCTACCCACGCCGGCTCGGTCGAGCTGCTGAACGTCTCCTACGATCCGACGCGCGAGCTGTACAAGGACGTCAACGCGGCGTTCGCGGCGCAGTGGAAGGCCAGCACCGGCGACGACGTCGAGATCAAGCAGTCGCACGGCGGCTCGGGCAAGCAGGCCCGCTCGGTCATCGACGGCCTCAAGGCCGACGTGGTGACGCTCGCGCTCGCCGGCGACATCGATGCCATCGCGCAACGGGCGCAGTCGGTGCGCCGCGACTGGCAGAAGCGCCTGCCGCACAACTCTTCGCCGTACACGTCCACCATCGTGTTCCTGGTGCGCAAGGGCAATCCCAAGGGCATCGCGGACTGGGCGGACCTGGTCCGGCCAGGGGTCTCCATCGTGACGCCGAACCCGAAGACCTCGGGCGGCGCGCGCTGGAACTACCTCGCGGCCTACGCCTACGCGCTGAAGGCCAGCAACAAGGACGAGGCGAAGGCGCGCGAATTCGTCAAGGCGCTGTACCGGAACGCGCCGGTGCTCGACACCGGCGCGCGCGGCTCGACCACGACGTTCGTGCAGCGCGGCATCGGCGACGTGCTGCTGGCGTGGGAGAACGAGGCGTTCCTGGCGCTCGACGAGTTCGGCAAGGACAAGTTCGAGATCGTCGCGCCTTCGCTGTCGATACTGGCGGAGCCGCCGGTGACGGTGGTCGATGCGGTCGTCGACCGCAAAGGCACGCGCAAGGTCGCCGAGGCCTACCTGCAGTTCCTCTACGGCGACGCGGGCCAGGACCTGATCGGCAAGCACCACTACCGGCCGACGAGTCCGGGCGCGGTGGCGAAGTACGCGTCGAAGTACCCGAAGCTGGAACTCGTGACCATCGCCGACTTCGGCGGCTGGGCCAAGGCGCAGCCGACGCACTTCGGTGACGGCGGAGTGTTCGACCAGATTTATGCGAAATGACTCCGTAGGAGCGCCTTCAGGCGCGACGGTCGCGCCTGAAGGCGCTCCTACAAGCCCCATCCCTGGCTTCGGGCTGACGCTCGGCTACACGCTGGCGTACCTGGGCCTGCTGGTACTCATCCCGCTGGCCGGCGTGTTCGCCAAGGCCGCGGGATTGGGCGTGGACGGGTTGTGGCAGGCGCTGTCGTCGCCGCGCGTGCTGCACGCGCTGCAGCTCTCGTTCACCACCGCGCTGTTCGCCGCCGGCCTCAACGTCGTCTTCGGGGCGCTGGTGGCCTGGGTGTTCGTGCGCTACGAATTCCCGGGCAAGCGCTTCTTCGACGCGATGATCGACCTGCCGTTCGCGCTGCCGACCGCGGTCGCCGGCATCGCCTTGACCGCGCTGTACGCCGGCAACGGCTGGGTCGGCCAGTTCCTCGAGCCACAGGGCATCAAGGTCGCCTTCGGGCCGGCCGGCATCGTCGTCGCGCTGACCTTCATCGGCCTGCCGTTCGTGGTGCGCACGGTCGAGCCGGTGCTGCGGGATGCCGAGCGGGAGCTGGAGGAGGCGGCCGCGTCGCTCGGCGCGTCACGCTTCCAGACGGTCACGCGCGTGATCCTGCCGGCCGTGCTGCCGGCGCTGATCACGGGCTTCGCGCTCGCGTTCGCGCGCGGCGTCGGCGAATACGGCTCGGTGATCTTCATCGCCGGCAATATCCCCCAGGTGTCCGAGATCGCGCCGCTGCTGATCATCATCAGGCTGGAGGAGTTCGATTACGCCGGCGCCACCGCCATCGCCGCGGCCATGCTGGTGCTGTCGTTCGCGCTGTTGCTGCTGATCAACGCGCTGCAGGCGCGCGTGCGCTCGCGCCAGGCGCGGCCGGCCGAGCCGCCGCCGCCGGAAACGGCCCACCCGATCCTGCAAGGCAGCCTCGGATGACCGATCGCATCGACCATTCGCTGCTCGACCCCCCGAAGCTGCCGTTCGAGCCGCTGATCGAGCGCAATGCCGTCATCACCGAGCAGCCCTGGGTGCGATGGCTGTTGACAGCGAGCGCCTTGCTGTTCCTCGCCGGCTTCCTGTTCCTGCCGCTGATCGCGGTGTTCACCGAGGCGCTGCGCCACGGCTTCGGCACCTACGTCGAAGCGCTGCAGGACGCCGACGCGCTGGCCGCGATCCGCCTGACGCTGCTGACCGCCGCCATCGCCGTACCGCTCAACCTCGTGTTCGGCGTCGCCGCGGCCTGGTCCATCGCCAAGTTCGAGTTTCGCGGCAAGGCCTTCCTGATCACGCTGATCGACCTGCCGCTGTCGGTGTCGCCGGTCGTGTCGGGCCTGATCTACGTGCTGATCTTCGGCGCGCAGGGCTGGCTCGGGCCGTGGCTGGCGGCCAACGACCTGCAGGTCATCTTTGCCGTGCCTGGCATCGTGCTGGCGACCGTGTTCGTGACGTTCCCGTTCGTCGCGCGCGAACTGATCCCGCTGATGCAATCGCAGGGCACCGAGCACGAGGAGGCGGCGCTGTCGCTCGGCGCCACCGGCTTCCAGGCCTTCTGGCGCGTGACGCTGCCGAACATCAAGTGGGGCCTGCTGTACGGCGTGTTGCTGTGCAATGCGCGCGCGATGGGCGAGTTCGGCGCGGTGTCGGTGGTGTCGGGCCATATCCGCGGCCAGACCAACACCCTGCCGCTGCACGTCGAGATCCTCTACAACGAATACAACTTCGCGGCCGCGTTTGCGGTGGCTTCGCTGCTGGCGGCGCTGGCGCTGGTCACGCTGGCCGTGAAGACCTTCCTCGAGCATCGCTACGGCGATGCGCTCGCTGCATCACACAGGCACTAGTCATGGACATCCAGGTTCGCAGCGCGCACAAGAGCTTCTCGGGCTTCCCGGCCCTGGTCGACGTCAACCTCGACATCAAGTCCGGCGAGCTGGTGGCGCTGCTTGGGCCCTCCGGCTCCGGCAAGACCACCCTGCTGCGCGTGCTCGCAGGCCTCGAATTCCCGGACTACGGCGCGATCCAGTTCGGCGGCGAGAACATGCACGGAAAGCCTGTTCGCGAGCGGCGTGTGGGTTTTGTCTTTCAACATTACGCGCTGTTCAAGCACATGACGGTGCTCGACAACGTCGCCTTCGGCCTGACCGTGCGCCCGCGCAAGGAACGCCCGGGCAAGGACGAGATCCGCCGGCGCGCCGGCGAGCTGCTCGAGCTGGTGCAGCTCGGCGGACTGGCCGGCCGCTACCCGCACCAGCTCTCCGGCGGCCAGAAGCAGCGCGTGGCGCTGGCGCGCGCGCTGGCGATCGAGCCGCGCGTGCTGCTGCTCGACGAGCCGTTCGGCGCGCTCGACGCCAAGGTGCGCAAGGACCTGCGGCGCTGGCTGCGCGAGCTGCACCTGAAGACCGGCACCACCATGGTGTTCGTCACGCACGACCAGGAGGAAGCCCTCGAGCTGGCCGATCGCGTGGTCATCCTGAACCACGGCCGCATCGAGCAGGTGGGGACCACCGACGAGGTCTATGACCATCCCGCGACGCCGTTCGTGTTCGATTTCCTCGGCACGCCCAACGTGTTCGCCGGCCGCGTCGACGGCCGCATCGTCACCATCGACGGCGACGGCCAGCCGATCGAGACGCACAGCATCCATCCGGCCGGGCCGGTGGACATCTACGTGCGCCCGGCGGAGATGCAGATCGTCGTGTCGGAGAAGATCGGGCTGGCTGCCGTCATCACCGACGTGCAACGGTCCGGGCCGGTGATCCGCCTGAGCGCTCGACTGGATGCCAGTGGCGAGTCGCTCGAGATCGAGCTGCCGCACGCCAGCCCCGAAGCCGGCGGCTACGCGCCGAAGCGGCGCATCCGCGTGCGCCCGCGCCATTTCTCGGTGTTTCCGCGCACCGGCGCGCCGCGCCCGCCGGCGCTGGCGGACGTGCCGGAACACGCCTCGGCCGAGGTGCGCGGCCGCAGCCGCGCCTAGCGATGAAGAAGAACGAGTTCGTCGCCGCAGCCATGCTTGCCACCGTCACGCTGGCCGCGCCCGCCGCGGCGCAGAGCGCGCCAGCGGCGCCCGCCGACGACCTCGAGCAGCGCGTGCGCGTTCTCGAGCGCAAGCTGGAACTCGAGGCCGAGGACAAGACCGCGAAGGACAAGGCCGCGCCGACGGTGAGCGCCGGCGAGAAGGGCTTCGGCTTCAAGAGCGCGGATGGTGCCTTCGAGTTCAAGTTCAAAGGCCTGCTGCAGCTCGACGGGCGCTTCTTCGCCGATGACGAGCAAACACTCAACGACACCTTCCTGCTGCGGCGGCTCGAGCCCGTGTTCGAGCTGGCGCTGGGCAAGCTGGCGTACTTCAAGTTCCAGCCCCAGTTCTCGGGGGACACGGCGACGACGTCGGACGTCTTCGGCGAGTTGCGCTTCAGCCCGGCGGCCTCGTTGCGTTTCGGCAAGTTCAAGACCCCGCTGGGGCTCGAGTACATGCAGGGCACGTCGGCCATGATCTTCGCCGAGCGCGGCTTGCCGACCGAGCTCGGCGCCGGCCGTGACCTCGGCGTGCAGCTGTTCGGTGAAGCCTTCTCCGGCACCACGACCTGGGCGCTGGCGTACGCCAACGGCACGCCGGACGGCCGCGACGCCGTGTCCACCGACACCGACAACAAGAAGGAGGTCGCCGCGCGCCTGTTCTTCGAGCCGTTCAAGAACGAGCCGGGTTTCTTCCGAGGCCTGGGTCTCGGCGTCGGCGCGACGCAGGGCTCAAAGGTCGGGGCGGCCAGCGCAGCGACGTTCAACAACACGCTGCCGCGCTACCGCTCGGCTGGCCAGAACACGATCTTCACCTACCTCAGCAACGCCACGCCGACCGTGGCCAACACCGTCATCGCGGCCGGCGAGCACCAGCGCCTGTCGCCGCAGCTGCATTTCTACCGCGGGCCCGTCGGCCTGCTGGCCGAGCACATGAGTTCGGAACAGGAAGTGTCGATCAACGGCGTCGCCGACACTTTCGAGCACACGGCCTGGCAGGTGGAGGCCAACGTCCTGCTGACCGGCGAGGAATCCTCCTACAAGGGCATCAAGCCGAACGCGCCATACGCCGCCGGCGGCGAAGGGTGGGGCGCGTTCGAGATCGGCGTGCGTCACGGCGTGCTGGACATCGACGACGCCGTGTTTCCGGCTTACGCCAGCCCGACGGCCTCGGTCAGCGAGGCCACCAGCACCGGCGTCGCGCTGAACTGGTACGTCACCGGCAATGCGCGCATCTCGCTCGATTACGAAGCCACCTCGTTCGAGGGCGGCGCCACCACGGGCGACCGGCTCGACGAGAAAGTCCTGCTGACCCGCCTGCAGGTGACGTTCTAGAGCTTGCGATTGAGCCGGCGGTACTGCGCCATGTGGCGCAGCGCATCTTTCGGCCGGCGCAGCTTCTCGTACAGCAGAGCGAGGTTGTAGTGCGCGTCGGTGAGTGACGGGTCCACGCGCAGCGCCGCCTTGTACGTCTCCAGCGCGTCGCCGCGGCGGTTGAGGTCTTCCAGCAGCACGGCGAAGTTGTAGAGCAGGGTGGGATCGGCGCCACACGCCGCCAGTGCATCGCGGTAGGCGCGCTCGGCGCGCGGCAGCCTGCCCGACTCGTGCAGCAGGCGGCCGAGGTTGATGCGGGCGTCGAGGCGCGCGGGCTCGGCTTCGATGGCCTTCTCGTAGGCGCGGATCGCGCCATCCACGTCGTCGCCCTCGAGCGCCAGCGCCTGCTCGTACCAGTTGCGCGTCTCGGCGGGCCGCGGCGGTTGCGGCCGCTCGACCACCGACAGCGCGCCGGACTCCGGATTGCCCTCGAACGCCAGCAGGTACTGGCCGGTGTCCACGCGTCGCTGCGCGACGCCGTCGCGCACCACGACCTGGTCGCCGACCGCGCCGATCGACAGGCCGGACAGTGGCATCTCCGCCGGCAGCTGGCGGCGCAGGTCGCGCAGCGAGCGGGTGATGCGCTTGGCGGGCACCTTGGCCGCGGCCAGCGCCTGCGCGGTGCGCAGCACGATCAGGTCCTGGAAGGAGAAGCGCCAGCTCCGGCGCGGCCCGCGCGCCGGGGAGACGAAACCGGCCTTGATCAGCGCGCGGATGGTGCTGCGCGGCAGGCGCAGCAGGCGCTCGACGTCCTTAACGCCGTAGGAGTGCATGGCGGCTATTTTATGTGGGAGCGGGCCATGCCCGCGACGAGCGTCCGCGCGATGGGGGTCGCGGCCATGGGCCGCTCCCACAACCAACTAAGACTTCTTCTTGCGCCGCGAGGACAGCTCGGTGACCTCGGCGCGCTTGGCGGGCTTGCGCTCGCCGGTACGCTCGAGGCTGGCGCGCAGCGCTTCCATCAGGTCGACGACCTTCTCGCCGCCGCCGGCCGGCGCGTCGGCCAGCGTGATCTCCTGGCCCTCGACCTTCTTCTCGAT
>JANNLM010000280.1:0-5438 GCA_031396825.1 Gammaproteobacteria bacterium
CGGGGCTTTCCAACCTGCCGCTGGCGCGAAAGCTGGTGACGATTCGCGACGACATCGAGCTGCCCCTGGATTTCGACGCGCTGGTGCCGGGCAAGCCCGACGTCGCGCGCCTGGCGGCGCTCTACCAGCGGCTCGGGTTCAAGACCTGGCTGGAGGAGCTCGAAGGTAGTCATGCCCGCGAAGGCGGGCATCCAGTTTCCGAGGCCGGAGATGAACTGGATTCCCGCTTGCGCGGGAATGACAAGTCAGCCAAGACCCGCGTCGATACGGTGCTCGACGAAAAAGCGCTCGACGCGATGGTCGCGCGCCTGTCGAAGGCCAAACTCATCTGCCTGGACACCGAGACCGACGCGCTCGACTCGATGCAGGCGGGGCTGGTCGGGCTGGTCGGACTGTCGTTCGCGGTCGAGGCCGGGCACGGCTGGTACGTGCCGGTCGGCCACAACTACCTCGGCGCGCCGCAACAGCTGCCGATGGATCTGGTGCTGTCGCGCCTGAAGGCGCTCCTACAGGATGAAAAGAAGCCGAAGCTCGGCCAGCACATCAAGTACGACATCAACGTGCTGTCGCGTTACGGCATCGCGGTGAAAGGCGTGGCGTTCGACACCATGCTCGAGTCCTACGTGCTCGACGCGGCCGGCTGGCGCCACGACATGGACTCGATGGCCGAGCAGCACCTGGGCCACAAGACCATCACCTTCGAGGACGTCGCCGGCAAGGGCAAGACGCAGGTGTCGTTCGCGCAGGTGGCGGTCGACAAGGCCGCCGAGTACGCGGCCGAAGACGCCGACATCACGCTGCGCCTGCACCAGGTGCTCTATCCGAAAGTGGCCGAGGTGCCGGCGCTGAAGAACGTGCTGGAGACCATCGAGATGCCGCTGGTGCCGGTGCTGGCCCGCGTCGAGCAGAACGGCGTGTTGGTGGATTCGGCGATGCTCAAGCGCATCAGCCACGAGCTCGGCCTGCGCATGGAAGCGCTGCAGAAGGAGTGCTTCAAGGAGGCGGGCGGGGAGTTCAACCTCGGCTCGCCGCTGCAATTGCAGCAGATCCTCTACGAGCGGCTCAAGTTGCCGGTGCTGGCGAAGACGCCGAAGGGCCAGCCGTCCACCGCGGAGGACGTGCTCGCGCAGCTGGCCGAGCAGCACCAGCTGCCCAAGCTGATCCTCGACTGGCGCGAGCTGTCGAAGCTGCGCTCGACCTACACCGAGAGCCTGCCGCTGGCGATCAATCCGCAGACCGGCCGCATCCATACCTCGTACGCCCAGGCGGTGGCCGCGACCGGCCGCCTGTCGTCGAACGATCCCAACCTGCAGAACATCCCGGTGCGCACCGAGGAAGGCCGGCGCATCCGCCAGGCCTTCGTCGCGCCGGCCGGCCGCCAGCTCCTGTCGATCGATTACTCGCAGATCGAGTTGCGCCTGATGGCGCACCTGTCGGGCGATCCGCGGCTGACCCGCGCGTTCAAGAGCGGCCATGACATCCACAAGGCCACCGCCGCCGAAGTGTTCGGCGTGCCGCTGGAGAACGTCAGCGCCGAGCAGCGCCGCGCGGTGAAGGCCATCAACTTCGGCCTGATCTACGGCATGTCGGCGTTCGGCCTGGCCAAGCAGCTCGATGTCTCGCGCGGCGAGGCGCAGGCCTACATGGACACGTTCTTCGCGCGCTACGAGGGCGTGAAGGCCTACATGGACCGCACGCGGGAGACCGCGCGCGAGCAGGGCTACGTCGAAACGCTGTTCGGCCGTCGCCTGTACCTGCCCAACATCCGCAGCAAGAACGCGCCGCTGCGCCAGTACGCCGAGCGCACCGCGATCAACGCGCCGCTGCAGGGCACCGCGGCCGACCTGATCAAGCTCGCCATGATCGAGCTGCACGCCTTCCTCGAGCGGGATGCGCCCGAAGTGCTGATGATCATGCAGGTCCACGACGAGCTGGTGTTCGAGGGTCCGCAGCGGCGACTGGCCGAGCTGGCACCGTCGCTGGCCGACCGCATGTGCCGGGTCGCCCGGCTGTCGGTGCCCCTGGTCGCCGACTGGGGCCTGGGCGCGAACTGGGACGCCGCCCACACCTCGCAAGGCCACGCGAGCGGCCCGAATCAATGAGTTAGGCGCGCCCGCGCGCCGCCGCGTTGGCCCTCGGAACTTTTGCCGAACCTCCCCGGTCATAACCTCAGCGTCACCCCGACGCTCTCCGTCTCTACTCCCTGGACGGAGCTCCGGCACCCCCAAAGCCGGAAATGGTTGCCCGGTGGTTCCCCCCCGAACCACCGGGTTTTTTTTGCCCGCGCGCCGCCGGCAGCGCGGCGGTGGCGCCAGCCGGAGATGGCATTCCGCTATATTTGCGCCAGTGTTCCAACCAGGAGAGATGCAGATGGGTAACGCAACAAGGATCTTTACCGGAGTGCTTCTTGCCGCCGCGATGGCGCCGGCACTCGCCGCCACGCCGGCCACCAAGCCGGTGACGAGGTCCACCACTTCCCCGGCCGGCTCGCTCGAGGCGGGCCAGATCGAAGTCGGCGGCCTGCTGGCCTGGTTCAAGAGCGACCAGTCCGACCTGGGCCTCGCCATCGCCAATGCCGGCTACATGTACACCGACTCGCTCGAGTTCCGCGTGTCGTGGACGGCGCTGCTCGGCGACGCTTCCGGCGGCTTCCTGACGCCCGGTGTGGATTACTTCCTGCCGGTGCAGCTGCCGGTATTGCCCTACGTGGGTGGCGGCTACGCGATCGCCTACGGCGACGTGAGCGACCTCAGCTCGATCGACCTGCACTTCGGCATCAAGCAGTTCCTGACCGAGCGCGTCGCCCTGGATTACCGCTTCACCTACCAGGAGCCGACCGACTCGGCCTTCGACAGCACGTCGATCATGATGATCGGCTTCTCGTACTACCTCTGAGCCGCACGCCGTGAACCAGGGCCCCGCACCGCGGGGCCTTTTTTATTGCAGCAAGGCCACCAGGTGCTCGCGCGCGGAGTCGACCCCCGTGCCGTCGTGCGCGGAGAACAGCTGCGCCGTGGCCTGCGCGTGCAGCAGCGGCAGCTCGCGCTCGACCTCGCGCAGCGTCTTGCGCGCGGCGCCCGAGGTGAGCTTGTCGGCCTTGGTCAGCAGCAGGTGGCAGGGCACGCGCGCGGTGGCTGCCCAGTCGAGCAGCATGCGGTCGAAGTCCTTCAGCGGGTGACGCGAGTCCATGACCACCACCAGGCCGCGCAGGCACTCCCGCGAGGCGAGGTAGCCGTCGATCAGCACGCCCCAGTCGTCGCGCACCGACCGCGGCGCCTTGGCAAAGCCGTATCCGGGCAGGTCCACCAGGCGGCCGGCCGGCAGCTCGAAGAAATTCAGCAGATGCGTGCGGCCCGGCGTGTTGCTGACGCGGGCCAGCTTGCCCTGACCGCACAAGGCGTTGAGCGCACTCGACTTGCCGGCGTTGGAGCGGCCGGCGAGGGCGAGTTCCGGCCGGTCGGGCGGCGGCAACTGCTCGAGGTGCGCCACCGACATCAGGAAGCGGGCGCGGGCGAGGGGATTCAGCATCGATTCAGACCGCTGTTGTAAGATTCGGGGCAGTTTATGGGGTGTCGGCACCCGGGCGGAAACCGCCGGGTGCGAGCCAAATCCGAGCGGAGCCTTTCATGAAGCAACTCGTGCTGGTCGCCGTGCTGCTGGCCGCGCCTGCCGCGTGGGCGGAAGAGGCGGCCGGGAAGGCCGATCCGTTCACCGGCGGCAGCGCCGAAGCCGGCGCGGGCAAGGCTGCCGTCTGCGGCGCCTGCCACGGCCCCGGCGGCAACAGCACCAACCCCGAATGGCCCAAGCTGGCCGGGCAGCACGCCGCGTTCACCTACAACCAGCTCAAGGTGCTGAAGAGCAAGGAACGGCCGTCGCCGGTGATGAACGCCCAGGCCGCGAACCTGTCCGACCAGGACATGAAGGACCTGGCCGCGTACTTCGCCACGCAGAAGCCGACGCCCGGCGTCGCCAGCCCGGCGTCGGTCAAGGTCGCCGAAAAACTCTATCGCGGCGGCGATGCCGCCCGCGGCCTGCCGGCCTGCGGCGCCTGCCATGGCCCGCAGGGCAACGGCAACGCGGCGGCGAAGTACCCGCGCATCGGCGGCCAGCACTCGAAGTACGTGGCCACCGTGCTGCGGCAGTTCCGCAACACGGCCGGCCAGCAGATGCCGGCCCATTTCCAGAACACCATGACGATGTCGGCGGTAGCCGGCAAGCTGACCGACGCCGAGATCGAGGCGCTGGCGTCGTACGTCAATGGCCTGCACTGAAGGCCGCGCCCCAGATCCACGGAGTCCGTTTCCCATGAATTTCCTGTCCCGCGCCCTCGTGGTGCTGATCGCACTGTCGCCGCTGGCCTGCTCGGCCGCGGACGACGCCAAGTTCAAGTTCGGCGAGCACTACCTGCGCGTGCGCGCCGCGGTGGCGCCGGCCAATCCCGACAAGATCGAAGTGATGGAAGTCTTCGCCTACGGCTGCACGCACTGCTATGCGTTCGAGCCGGTGCTGGAGAAGTGGCTGAAGAAGAAACCGGCGGACGTCGAGTTCGTGCGGCTGCCGCACACGCTCGGGCGGCCGGCCGGCGCGCTGCACAGCAAGGCGTTCTACGCGGCGCGCATGCTGGGCGTGTTCGACAAGTTCCATCCGGCGCTGTTCGGCGCGATCCACGCGCAGCACAAGCCGATGGCGACGATCGAGGAGATCCGCGCGCTGTTCGTGCAGTCCACCGGCGTCAAGGCCGAGGACTTCGACGGGGCGTTCAGCGGCTTCGCCGTCGACGCGGGCTTCCGCCGGGGCGAGAGCGCCCTCCAGGCGATGGCCATCGGCGGCGTGCCGACGATTGTCGTCAACGGCCAGTACTCCACCTCGGGCGGCATGGCCCCCGGCGGCCTGCGCGGCATGCTGGAAGTCACCGACTTCCTGATCGAGCGGGCGCGCAAGGAGCGCGGCAAGCGCTGAAAGCCGCCGCGCTCGGCGGGTTGCTCGGGCTCGGCCTGCTGGCCGCGTCCCCCGCGGACGCGACGGACATCCCCCCGCTGGCCTCGCTCGAGCGCAGCTGCGCGCTGATCGGGCGGCGCCTGGCCAGCGTCGACTACGCGGACTGCATCGGCGCCGGGCTGCGCCCCGGGCTCACCGCCAGCGTGCAGGGACTGCCGCTGCTGTGGCGCGACTTCCCGGCAACGCCCGCGCGCGCCGACCCGCAGCGCATCCTGCTGATCGGCGGCATCCACGGCGACGAGTTCTCCTCGATCAGCATCATCTTCCAGTGGATGCGGCGCCTGCAGGGCGACCGCCGCCAGCCGTTCCACTGGCGCGTGATGCCGCTGCTCAACCCGGACGGGCTGATGCGCGTGCCGGAGACGCGCACCAACGCGCGCGGCGTCGACCTCAACCGCAACTTCCCGACGCCGGAGTGGGATCGCACCGCGCTGCCGTAC
>JANNLM010000291.1:0-5529 GCA_031396825.1 Gammaproteobacteria bacterium
CTTGGCTGCGTCGTGCTGCCGGAGCAATACTGCCTGTCTGCCGCGAGCCAGGCTTACGACGAGGCCGGGCGCATCAAGGACGACAAGGTGCGCAAGGGCGCCGGGGCCATCGGCACGCGACTGGCAGAGTTCCTGAAGAGCACGGGTGCCTGAGATGACCCTGGCGAAGCCGAAACAATGGGAACCGTTGGCGGCGATCCCGATCGTCGCCGGGCTGTACTGGCTGCTGGCAGGAGCGGACGGCGACTGGCTGTACTGGGGCCTCGTGCACCTCGGGCCTGGCGCCGTGATGCTGATGAGCGGCATGGCGCTGCTGCTGCTCCCCGGCGATCTGCGCATCACCGAATACATGGCGGCCGGCGGCTTCCTGGGCGTGGTGTTACTGCTGCCGATCCTGGTTGTCGACGGTTTTGGTCACGCAATACTCGCTGGTCTCGGCGCCCTGGGCGCTTACCTGACCGCAGGGCACGTCGCCCTGGCGCGCGAACCGTCGTCCGAGGGCGCTCCGCCACCCGAGTCCAGCCTGTGGATGGACGCCAAGGCCGCGCTCGACGAGGCGCTGCTGGCCTATTTCATCGGCACGGCGCGGTTCCCCGGCGGTGACGAGATCGTGCGCCTGGGCGCCGACGCCCAGCGCCTCGAGGAACTGATGCAGGCGCGCGGCTGGCTCGACCAGCCGGAAACCATGCACCCGGCGCCGGAGGCGCCTGAGCGGGTTTATGTGCAGCAGGCGCGGGTCTACGGCTGGACCTATGAGCGGGTCAGCTATCCGAGCGGGTTCATGCTGGACGCCGAGCTGCCGGGGGCCGGGCTGTGGGCCGAGCACCAGAACAATCGCCAGGCCGTGGCCTGGGTGCTGCGCCACCCGGGGCCGCCGCGGCCGTGGCTGACCTGCATCCATGGCTATCGCATGGGCGAGCCGTGGCTGGATTTCATGCTGTTCCCGCCGCGCTGGCTGCACGAGCGCCTGGGGCTCAACCTGTTCATGCCGGTGCTTCCGCTGCACGGACCGCGCCGCTCCGGCATGCGCAGCGGCGACCAGTACCTGGACGGCAATCCCCTGGACTTGCTGTACGCGCAGGCTCAGGCGCTGTGGGACCTGCGCCGCGGCCTGGCCTGGCTGCGTGGGCAGGAGGACAACCCACGCATCGGCGTGATGGGTTACAGCCTCGGCGGCTACAACGCCGCGGTCCTGGCGCAGCACGACGACAAGCTCGAGTTTGTCATCGCCGGCATTCCGCCTTCAGACCTCGGCGCCGCGCTGTGGCGCCACCTGCCGCCTGCCCATCGCGATTACCTCGCGGTGCACGGGTTCACGCTCGAGCGCTACCAGCGCATCCTGCGTCCGGTGTCGCCGCTGGGACTGCCACCCAAAGTGGAGCGCGATCGTCTTTACCTGTTCGCCGGCACGGCTGACCGCCTGGTGCTGCCCGACCAGACGCTCGCGCTGGCCAAGCATTGGGGGGCGCCGGTGCAGTGGTACCAGGGCGCACACCTGACGTTCCGCGGCGAGGCCGTGGTGCGCCAGCACATCGAGGCCGCCATGCAGCGCGCCGGCTGGTCGGTGTCCGCGCAGGGACCGTCGCCGCAGGAAGAATGGGGCTAGCGCCTCCTTCACATGGTCACGGAACTGTCATGCGTTGCCACTACCCTGAAATCGTGGCAATTCTTCGCAGGCGGACGTGGATAACAAACTGATTCTGATCGTCGAGGACGAGCCCTCGATCCGGGAGATGGTGCGCTTCGCGCTGCAGCGCGCCGAATTCCGCGTGGCCGAGGCCGGTGACGTGCCCGCCGCGCGCGTGAAGATCGCCGAGGCGCACCCCGACCTGATCCTGATGGACTGGATGCTGCCGGGCGTGTCCGGCGCCGAGCTGGCGCGCGAACTCAAAGGCGCGCCGCTGACCAAGGACATCCCGATCATCATGGTCACCGCGCGCACCGAGGAAGAAGATCGCGTGCGCGGACTCAACATCGGCTGCGACGACTACGTCTCCAAGCCGTTCTCGTTCCCGGAGCTCATCGCGCGCATCAAGGCGGTGCTGCGCCGCACGGTGCCGGGAGGCGAGGGCGAGAAGTTGAACGTGGCCGGCCTCGAAGTCGATGGCGCCAGCCAACGCGTGACGGCCAAGGGCGCGCCGGTGCACCTGGGCCCCACCGAGTACCGCCTGCTGCACTTCTTCGTCAGCCACCCGGACCGCGTCTACACCCGCGAGCAGGTACTCGACCGTGTCTGGGGCAGAAACGTCTATGTCGAAGAGCGCACCGTCGATGTGCACATCCGCCGCTTGCGCAAGGCGCTGGAGCCTTTCGGCTGTGACAACCTGATCCAGACCGTTCGCGGCACCGGCTACCGGTTCTCGGAGAAACTCTGACGACGTTCCGCCGGGAGCTGCTGGGCGCGGCGCTGGTTGCCGCCCTCGGCGGAGTGGCCGGCTGGCTGGTGGGTCATTTCGCCGAGGGTGTCGCCATCGCGCTGGCGCTGTGCCTCGCTCGTCACCTGTACTACCTCGCGGCGTTGCGCAACTGGGCCGACCAGCCCAAACGCATCGAGTTGCCGGAACCCGGCGGCACCTGGAGTGAGGTGTACGAGCGGCTGCTCGACCTGCAACGCAGCAACCGCAAGCGCAAGAAGCGCCTCGCCGCGATGCTGGCGCAGTTCCAGGCCTCGGCCGAGGCGCTGCCCGACGGGGCGGTGGTCACCGAAGCGCGGGGCGAGATCCTCTGGTTCAACACCGCCGCGCGCGGACTGCTGGGCCTGCGCACGCCGCAGGACACGGGCCAGCGCCTGGTGAACCTGCTGCGGCACCCTGATTTCACCGACTATTTCGAGCGCGGCGACTTCGAGAGGGAAGTCGAGATCCCGTCGCCGCTGAACCACACCGTCACGCTGTCGCTGCGTGTCGTGCCCTATGGCGACAACCAGCGGCTGCTGATGGTGCGCGATGTCAGCGAGATCCATCGGCTCGAACGGATCCGTCGCGATTTCGTGGCTAATGCTTCGCACGAGCTGCGCACGCCGCTGACCGTGTTGAAGGGTTACATCGAGATGATGCTGCCGGAAGCGCAGCGCAGCCTCTCGGAGTGGCGTACCCCGCTCGTTGAAATGCACACGCAGGCGGCGCGCATGGAGGCGCTGGTGCGTGACCTGCTCAAGCTGGCGCGCCTGGAAGGCGAGGTCGCGTCCAGCCGCCAGGACGTGCTGGAGGCGCCGGAACTCATCGAGCGCGCGCTGGTCGAGGCGCGCGGCCTGTCCAAGGGGCAGCACCGCATCGACGCCAGCATCGAGCCAGGCCTGCTCCTGTACGGGCGCGAGAGCGAGGCCGAGAGCATCTTCAGCAACCTCATCGCCAACGCGGTCCAGTACACCTCGCCAGGCGGGTCCATCCGGGTGCGCTGGCAAGGCGCCGGCGACGGCGCGCTGTTTTCGGTCACCGACAGCGGCATCGGTGTTGCCCCGGAAGACATCCCGAGGCTCACCGAACGTTTCTACCGGGTGGACGAAGGCCGCTCCCGCGCCAGCGGGGGTACCGGGCTTGGCTTGTCCATCGTCAAGCACGCCCTGGAACGCCACGAGGGCAGGCTCGAGATCCAGAGCCGGCTGGGGCACGGCAGCACGTTCTCGTGCCGCTTCCCACCGCACCGTGTCATCCGCTCCAGCACGGTCGCCGCCAGCGCCTGAAATATCAGGCAAGTCAGTCACTTAGGCTGGACCGGCGCGGCTTCCATGTCACACAACCGTCATGAATCTTTCATGACGTCATAACGCCCTGTGACCACACTTCACGCGCAAATTTCAGACAGAGGCAAAGGAACCAAGATGAAACTCAAGAGCATTGTGATGATTGCAATCGGTGGCCTGCTGAGCGCCGGCGCGCACGCGGCGGCCGATTCGGCCCTGCCGGCCTACCAGAAGGCGAGCGGCGTCTCGGGCAATTTCTCGAGCGTCGGCTCGGACACGCTGAACAACCTCATGACCCTGTGGGCTGAGGAGTTCAAGCGCAGCTACCCGAACGTCAACATCCAGATCCAGGGCGCGGGCTCTTCGACGGCGCCGCCGGCGCTGACCGAGGGCACGGCCAACTTCGGGCCGATGTCGCGCCTGATGAAGGACGAGGAAATCCAGGCCTTCGAGCGCAAGCACGGCTACAAGCCCACCGCGATTGGCGTTGCCATCGACGCGCTGGCGGTGTTCGTGAACAAGGACAACCCGGTGAAGGGCCTGACCATCTCGCAGGTGGACAGCATCTTCTCGTCCACCCGCAAGTGCGGCGGCCGCAAGGCCGAGCGCTGGGGTGACGTCGGCCTGCCGGCCGAGTGGGTGTCCAAGCCGATGCAGATCTACGGCCGCAACTCGGTCTCGGGCACGTACGGCTACTTCAAGGAGCACGCGCTCTGCAAGGGTGACTTCAAGAGCACCGTCAACGAGCAGCCGGGCTCGGCCTCGGTCGTGCAGTCGGTCGGAACCGGCCTGAACGCCGTCGGCTACTCGGGCATCGGCTACAAGACCTCGAACGTACGCACGGTGCCGCTGGCCAAGAAGGACGGCGGCGAGTTCGTGGATGCCACCGAAGACAACGCGCTGTCGGGCAAGTATCCGCTCGCGCGCGTGCTCTACGTCTACGTCAACAAGGCGCCGAACAAGCCCCTGTCACCGATGGAGCTCGAGTTCGTGAAGATGGTCCTGTCGAAGCAGGGCCAGGACGTGGTCGTCAAGGACGGCTACATCCCGCTGCCGGCCGCCATGGCCCAGAAAGAACTCGCCAAGATTCAGTAATCCTCAACCGAACATACGGGAGAAACAACAGTGCGTAACGCAATCAAACTGAGCGCCGCCATTCTGGCGCTGGGCCTGGCCCAGCCGGCTATGGCCGACACCTCTGAAACCAAGGGCGGCCTGACGGTCAAGACCGACGACGGCCGCTTCGAAATGAAGATCGGTGGGCGTATCCACCTGGACGGCTACACGTTCTCGGAGGACGACGCTGCTGCGTTCGGTAGCGCCAACCTGACGACCCAGGGCGGCATGGCGTTCCGCCGCACCTACCTGACGCTGACCGGCAAGCTGTACGGCTGGAACTACAAGTTCGAGCACGACTTCACGGCCGAGGCGGGCAGCGCCACGACGACGTGCGCGGCCATTCCGGCCGTGCCGGCCACGCCGAGCTGCACGACGACCCTGTCGAACACCGGCGCGTCTGGCTTCCGCGAGATGTGGGTCTCGACCCAGGTCGGCCCCGGCCAGCTGATGCTCGGCCAGTTCAAGCCGTTCCGCGGCATGGAAGAGTTGACCAGCTCCAATGAAATCACCCTGATCGAGCGTCCGGTGACTTCGGCGACGGGCATCTACGCCAACCGCCAGTTCCTGATGGGCGTCGGCTACAAGGGCCTGTTGATGAACGACACGCTCGGCTACCAGGCGCACCTGATGCAGCTCGGCGCCGCGAACAGCACGAACGAGGGCACGTCGATGGGCGTGCGCACGTACTTCGTGCCGGTCAACGCCGATGGCACCACGATCCACGTCGG
>JANNLM010000302.1:0-4070 GCA_031396825.1 Gammaproteobacteria bacterium
CGGCGCAGCGGCGCGACCCGGCCCTGGTGCACGCGGAACGGCTCTCGGCCTCCGCCTGCGCGGCCGGAGGCCGCCTCGGCGGGATCTCGCCGAAGCTCGCCCGATTGTTCGCGAGCGGAGGCGGACATTACCGGTACTCCCATTGCCGCACGTCGGTGAAGTGGCCTTCGATGGCGGCCGCGGCGGCCATGGCCGGGCTCACCAGGTGCGTGCGCCCACCGCGGCCTTGCCGTCCCTCGAAGTTTCGGTTGCTGGTGGACGCGCAGCGTTCGCCTTCACCCAGCACGTCGTCGTTCATGCCGAGGCACATCGAGCAGCCCGGCTCGCGCCACTCGAAGCCGGCCTCGGCGAAGATGCGATCCAGTCCTTCGCGTTCCGCTTCGGCCTTGACTTGCTGTGAGCCGGGCACGACCAGCGCGCGCACGCTCTTGTGCACGCGATGTCCGCGCACGACATCCGCCGCCGCGCGAAGGTCAGCGAGGCGGGCGGTGGTGCACGAACCGATGAAGACCCGATCAACCGGCACCGACTCGATCGGCGTGCCGGGTGTGAGGCCCATGTAGGTGAGGGCGCGCACCATGGCCTCGGCGTCGCCTGCCGACGCCGCCGCCTTGGGATCCGGCACGTTGCCGGTCACCGGCAGTGACATGTCGGGGCGCGTGCCCCAGGTCACGACGGGTGCCAGCGTGCTGACGTCGATGGTGACGTCGGCGTCGAACCTGGCGCCATCATCGCTGCGGAGCTGACGCCAGCCTTCGACGGCGGCATCCCAGTCGGCATCCTTCGGCGCATGGGGCCGGCCCTTGAGATAGCTGAAGGTGGTGGTGTCGGGCGCGACCAGCGCGCTGCGCGCGCCGGCCTCGATGCTCATGTTGCAGAGCGTCATCCGCTCTTCCATCGAGAACGACGCGACCAGCGGGCCACCGAGCTCGAGCGCGTCGCCGGTGCCGCCGCTGAAGCCGAGATTCGCGATCAGCGCCAGGGCCACGTCCTTTGCCGTCACGCCCTGCATCAGCCGGCCGGTGAATTGCACGCGCATGGCCTTGGGCTTCTGCTGCACCAGGCACTGCGTGGCGAGCACGTGTTCGACTTCGCTGGTGCCGATGCCAAACGCCAATGCGCCGAAGGCGCCATGGGTGCTGGTATGGCTGTCGCCGCAGACGATCGTGGTGCCCGGCAGCGTGAGGCCGAGTTCCGGACCAATCACGTGGACGATGCCCTGCCGGCCGCTGTCGAAGTCGAACAGCGGCACGCCAAACGCCGGCGCGTTGGTGCGCAGCGCTTCGACCTGCGCGCGCGCGAGCGGATCGGCAATGGGCAGTTCGCGGCCGGCCGTCGGCACGTTGTGGTCGACGGTGGCGAAGGTGAGGTCGGGACGCCGCACTTTTCGGCCCGCCAGGCGCAGGCCTTCAAACGCCTGCGGCGAGGTCACCTCGTGAACGAGGTGGCGATCGACGTAGATCAGGCTGCGGCCATCGTCGAGCACGCGCACCACGTGCGCGTCCCAGACTTTGTCCAGCAACGTGCGCGGACCGCCAGGAGCGCGTCCGGACATCTGTGTCGAATCGGTGTGAATCGGTGGCCTAGACGGCATGATAGGAGTGCCGCCTGTCGCGCACGTCGGCCAACGCGTCTTCGATGGCCTGGCCCATTTCCTGTGTCGACAGCACGCGTTCGCCGGGGCCGGCGAGATCGCGCGTCCGCGCGCCGGCCGCCAGCGCGTCTTCGATGGCGTGTTCGATTTCCGCGGCCTGCTTTTCCATCTTCGCCGTGAAGCGGAGCAGCATGGCGGCGCTGGCAATGGCGCCGATCGGGTTCGCCAGCGACTGGCCGGCAATGTCGGGCGCCGAGCCGTGCACCGGCTCGTACAAATCCACGCGGCCGCCGAGCGTCGCCGACGGCAGCAGGCCCAGCGAGCCGGCGACCGAAGCCGCCTGATCGCTCAGGATGTCGCCGAACAGGTTGTCGCACAGCATCACGTCGAAGCTGGTGGGCGAAGTCGCCAGGCGCATGGCCGCGGTGTCGATGAAGACGTGCTCGAGGGCGACGTCGGGATACTGCTTCGCCACCTCGGTGACCACCTTGCGCCACAACTGCGAGCATTCGAGGACGTTGGCCTTGTCGATAGAGGCGACCCGGCCGCGGCGTTCGCGCGCGCGCTCGAAGGCGACGTGGGCTACGCGCTCCACTTCGTGACGCGAGTAGATCAGGGTGTTGAACGCCGTGTCGCCCGAGGCCTCGAAGCCGCGCGGCTCGCCGAAGTACAGGCCGCCCAACAGCTCGCGGATGATCAGCAGGTTGGCGCCCTTGACCTTCTCCGGCTGGAAGGCGGTGCGCTTCGCCAGCGGGGCATAGCAGATGGCCGGGCGCAGGTTGGCATAGCCGCCGAGCGCCTGGCGCAGGGCGAGCAACGCCGCCTCGGGCCGCGCCGACGGCAGCCGGCCGTCGAACTTGGGATGGCCCACCGCGCCGAGCAGCACCGCGTTGGCGCCGAGGCAGGCCTCCAGCGTGCTGTCGGGCAGGCCCTGGCCGTCGCTATCGATGGCCACGCCGCCGATGTTGTGGGTGCTGAACGTGAACGACTTGCCCGAGTGCTCCGCCACGTTCTTCAGGATGCGAACCGCTTCGGCCGTGACTTCGGGGCCGATGCCGTCGCCGGGCAGCAGGGCGATCCTCAGTGGCATGCCGCGTCTCCGCGTCGCGCGCCAGCGCTGAGGGTCAGCGGAACCGACAGCTCGTCTCGAATGATCGCCGCCAGCTGATCGTCGTCCACCGTCTTGGTGCGATCGGCGAGCGCCGTCACTTTGACGTAGAGACGCTCGAGCTCGGGCTGTCGCAGGCGATGGCCCAGGTCGCGGCACCGCGCGTCAAGGCCGCGCATGCCAGAGTGCTTGCCGAGCACCAGGCGCGTGCCCGCCGCACCCACCGACTCGGGGCGCATGATTTCATAGGTCAGTTCGTACTTGAGCATGCCGTCCTGGTGAATGCCGGCCTCATGCGCGAACGCGTTGGCGCCGACGATGGCTTTGTTCGGCGGCACCGACACGCCGACGATGGCCGAGAGGGTGTTGCTGGCGGGGACGAGGCCAGGGGTGTTGATCCCGGTCGTGAAGGGCAGGGCGTCGGCCCGCACCTCCAGCGTCATCACAATTTCCTCGAGCGACGCGTTGCCGGCGCGCTCGCCAATGCCGTTGATGGTGCATTCCACCTGGCGCGCACCCGCCTGCACCGCGGCAATCGAGTTGGCCACGGCCATGCCGAGATCGTTGTGGCAGTGGGCCGACAGAATGGCCCGTTCGCCGATCAACTGCTTCACGGTAGAGAACATTTTCTGGATGTCAGCCGGCAGGGCATAACCGACGGTATCGGGCAGGTTGATCGTGGTCGCGCCGGCATCGACGGCAGCGACGGCAACCTCGCACAGGAACGCCAGGTCGCTACGCGTCGCGTCTTCAGCCGAGAACTCGACGTCCGTGCACAGGGTTCGGGCGTGCGCGACGGAGCTCTTGATCTGTTCGAGACACTCGGCGCGGGTGATGCGCAGCTTGTGCTCCAGGTGGATGTCGGACGTGGCCAGAAACACGTGGATGCGCGGCCGGGCCGCCTCCGACAGGGCCGCCCATGCGCGATCGATGTCGGCCGCGATGGCCCGGGCGAGGCCGGCGATGATCGGCCGGCGCACCGCAGCGGCAATGGTCTTCACCGCCTCGAAGTCGCCATCGGACGAGATGGGGAAGCCAGCCTCGATGATGTCGACCCCCAGGCGATCCAGTTGCTGAGCCAGCCGCAACTTCTCCGAGGGCGTCATGCTGAAGCCCGGGGCCTGCTCGCCGTCGCGGAGGGTCGTGTCGAACACGTGAATGCGGGATCTGGTGGCCATGGTGTCCAAGCTCTGGCTTACAGTCTCGGGCGGGCGACCAAAATAAGTCAAAGTAATAATATCTATGGAGTTATGGGTAGTTGCTTATACTATGTCCCGCGATGGAACTGTTCCAACTCGAAGCTTTTCTTGCGGTTGTTCGTGAAGGGAGCTTCTCGGCGGCCGCCAAGGCCCTGTACCGCACCCAGCC
>JANNLM010000309.1:0-7074 GCA_031396825.1 Gammaproteobacteria bacterium
CCCCACCGCCGCCCCCTCCACCTCCGCCGCCGCCGCCACCCCCACCGGAAATCACGCCAACGGCTTGGTGCCCAACGGCTGACACGGGCATGGGGCCGAACACCCACGTCTCGGCATCGTTCAGCAAGGCGATCGACGCCAACTCGCTGGCCGGGGATTCGCTCGAGGTCTTGTGCAACGGGCAGGCCATCGCGGGCACTGTGAGTGCGAGCGGATCGACCGTGTTCTTCTCTCCGTCGGGTGCACTTGCCGATGGCAACTCTTGCACCGGCACGTTCAAGAGTGGCTCCGCGCTGGATGGAAGTCCGCTGGCTGGCGAACTCACGTTCACCGTTGATCCCGCGCCGAGCTATCAGTGGCACTTCACCGAACCGAAGCTCGCTTACCAGAGCCCTGCCGGCCTGGTGCATGCCCACGATGTCGGCTATTGGGACGGGGTGCTGCTTATCGCGTTGAGCCGCGGCTCCGAGATCTACTTGGCGGCTTCGAGCGATGGGGGCGCCACGTTCTCCGTTGTCCAGGCCGAACGCGTCGGTAGCGGGACAGTAGCGGACGCTGACGTCACTTATGCCAATGGACGGGCTCACATTGCATGGCGCTTTCTCCCCTTCAATACGGCGAATTCCGAGATCTACTACGCCCATAGCGCTTCGACGCTGGACACGCTGTCGACGCCGCAAGTGGTGTCTTTTGAGTACGACGACATGGCCGCAATGGATCCGCGCGTGGCAACGGGCTCGGACGCGACGGTGCAGGTGACCTGGATGGAGCGATGTGGCGATGGTTGTTACCCATCCCTCATTGGCGTCCACATGGCGAGCTTCATCAACAATGGCAACTTGATGACCTCAAAAACGCAGATCACCAACGAGATCGCCGAGGATCCCATAGCACTGTGGCTGAATGGCTCCTTGCTGATGACGTGGATAAGTCACGAAGAGGTTTCTCCGTACGACTACTCCAACGTGCTCCGGAACCACACGGCCAACTCACTCATCGGTGAACGGTCTGTGTCCAAAGAGCAGATCGACCCCACGCGCGCGTTCCTCAAGACAGGCGCCAGCACTGCCGTGCTTCACTGGAAGGAACGTCAGGAAGAAAACAATGCTGCCTACTACGTGGTGCGCTACGACGCGGCAACGGGGGCCCTGTCCGAGCCGCAGCAAATCTCCTACGTGCCCCGTGACGCGTATCGTTTCCACGTGACCCGCATGGACGCGTCCACGGATGGCACCCTCGCCTGGGTCACGGCCCTGGCACCAAAGAGCACGGGCTTCATTGTTCCCGTTCAGCGAACCCTTCGGCGCTCCACGGACGGTGGCGTTTCCTTCACGAGCGCGACGGAGCTGCCTTTCATGCTCCCGTATGCACCCCTGGAGCAGAGCAGTGACGAGATCATCCCCCGCGTCGCCGCCGCCGAAGGTGGCGAGGTGTTCGTGATCTGGACGCGCAAGAGTGGCGATACCTGGGCGCTGCAGTCTTCGAAGGGCGCGCTCGCTCCGTCCTGTTCCAAGTAGGCTGTTCTTACCCGTTCTCGCCGCCAAAGAAGGGCTATATCCTCCCTGAAGCAGTCAAAAAAACATCTTTAGTTCAGTACAGGGCCCATTCCGACTCCCGAAGCAGGTCATATCGGGAGTCATATTGTTGAGTTCTATAACGTGAAGGCGAGGACATGTGCGTCCTCGCCTTCTGCGTTTTGGAGGACGGCAATGAGGAGATGGGACCGACTCGTCGATGGTTATATCGAGGGGTACGCAGCGCGGGGGATCAATCCAGCGTCGGTGGCGTCCACTCGCAGCAGGTTGGTTCGGTGGGGGCAGTGGCTCAAGCAGCGACGGCCGCGGGTGGCGATCGAGCGGGTCGATGCGGACCTGATCACGCGCTACATCGACAGCTGCTCGAGTTTTCGCGCAAAAGCGACGGTGTACGGGACGCTGAGTCAGATGCGCGGCTTCGGGGATTACCTGGTCGCGGAAGGACTCTGGTCGACCAATCCGCTGCGCTGGATGAAGGGCCCCAAGGTCACGCCGTACAGTTGCCTGCCCAAGCGCATCGATCGATCACAGATGGAAGCGATGTGGAGGCAGGCCGCGCAGGTGCATGGCGCGTTCTCCTCGCATCTTTGGGTGACCGTGCTGGCGCTGCTGTATGGGACTGGCCTGCGTCGTGGCGAGCTGGAGCGCCTGGATGTTGGCGCACTGGACCGCGAGCAGGGGATCCTGCGCATCGATGGCCGCAAGACCGGGCGCGAGCGCTGCGTGCCGCTGCCCGAGATGGTGCTGCGCTGCCTGGAGGTGTACCTGCCGGCCCGGCAAAACCAGCTCGACAAGGCCGGCGTGCTCGGTCAGCGGGCCCTGCTGGTGACTCGAAGCGGCTCGCGCCTGACCGGGCAAGGCATCAGTAACGGCATCCATGCGCTCTCCCAGCGCGCGGGCGTGTCGCTGCACAGCCTGCATCAGTTCCGGCACACGTGCGCCTCGGACCTGCTGGAAGCCGGCGTGCACCTGGCCGACGTCCAGCGGATCCTCGGTCATGCGGGTATCGCCACCACGGTGCGCTACACGCACATCGCGGACCCCCAGCGCCGCGCGGCCATCGGCTTGCATCCCCTCAATGAGTGGCTGATGCCGCTGCAGGAGGCCGCATGAGCGTACCGGCCCCGATGGACCCGTTGATCGAGGGGTACCTGGCCTACCTCGACAAGGTCGGCCGCAAGACGCCGCGGACCATTGTTGACGTGCGCTGCACGCTGCGCCGGGCAGTCGGGCAGCTTGCGGTCATTCGTCCAGGCATCGACCTGTGGCGTCTGCGGCTCGAAGACTACTTGCTGTGGCTCGAAGAGGAGCGCCAGCGCGGGCTCGCAGCCTCGTGCCTCGCCAAATACCTCAGCCATGTCCGCGGGTTTCTCGAGTACGCCTGGCGCAGCGGACGGGCCGAGCGAAACGTCCTGGACGGCTTCAGCCTGCAGCACACGCTGAAGCGGACAGTGCCCAAGTCGCTCACCCTCGAGGAAGCTTCACGCCTTGTGCAGGCTACCGCCACGATGTCGTCGCGCCGTGACCGGCTGATGATCCTGCTGCTGTATGGCTGTGGCCTGCGCACCGGCGAGCTCTGCGCGCTCGATGTGGGCGACATCAATCGCGAGCGCCAGGAGCTCGTCGTCCAGAAGGCCAAGCATGATCGGCCCCGCGCCGTCCCGATTCCGGCCGGCGTCTATACCGAGCTGCTGGCCTACCTGCTCGAGCATGGCAAGCGTGGACCGCTGTTCCGGACCGGGGCCAGGCAGTGCCGCATCTCGGCCAAGGACGTCTGCGCCGCCGTGACGGCCGTGGCTGCACACGCCGGCCTGCGCGCCGGCATTACCGCGCGCACCTTGCGACACAGCTTCGCCACCCACCTCATGGATCGCGGCGTCGATCTGGCCATCATCGCCTCGCTGATGGGCCACCGCAGCCCCCAGGAAACCGGTGTGTACCTCCACGTATTGCCGCAGCGACCAGAATCTGCGGTTCGCACCCTTCCGATCGGAGCGCCTTCATGAATTGGCCGTACTGGATCCAGCTGTACGTGCGCACCCACTGCGTCGCCCGCGGCCTTCGTCCGCTCAGCATCGCAGCCTACGAAGCGACGCTGCGGCAGTTTGCCGACTGGGCGCGCAAGACCCACCAGCGACCACCCGAGCAAGTGCGCACCCGCGACGTGCTCGAGTACCTGCAGTACCTGCGCGACGTCCGAGGCAATGGCGACTCGGCGGTCAATCGGGCGCTTACGATCTTGCGCCGCTTCTATCAGGCCATGGTCGCGATGGGCCACCTCGATCACGCCTGCAATCCAATGGTGGGCTTCCCCTCGATCAAGGCGGTGCCGCGCAAGCTGCCGATCTCGCTCGCTCCCGAGCAGGTGAGCACACTGCTGGCCAAGCCCAAGACAGACACGGTGGTCGGGCTGCGCGACCGCGCCTTGCTGGCCTTGCTGTACGGCACCGGCGTCCGCGCTTCCGAGTGCGCGGGCCTCACCAGCGGTCAGGTCGACCTGACGCACCTGACCATCTCGGTCCGCGGCAAGGGCGGGCATGAGCGCGTCATTCCCTTGAATCCGCAGCTGGCCGAAGTGCTGCGCATCTACGTGCAGGCTCGCGGCGCCGCGCTGCCGGCGGCGCCGTTCTTTCGCTCGCGTTTCGGCCGGCCACTGTCGCGCGGCGCGATCTACGAGCGCGTCCGCACCTGGGGCCAGCGCAGCCACCTTGGCGTCCCGCTATCGCCACACCGCTTGCGCCACACCTTCGCCACGCACCTCGTGCGCGCTGGAGTCGGCCTGGTGACCATCCGCGATCTGCTCGGCCATCGCCTCATCACCAGCACGCAAATCTACCTGCACGTGACCGCCGAAGACCTGCGCGCAGCAGCCGCCAAGCATCCGATCGCTTCGCTGCTCGGCACGATCGAGCATCTGCTGCCCGCTGCGCACCTGCCGTTTCAACGACCTCGACGATTGTTCGGCAGCGGGTAGGCATCGTCCTTTCGACATTTGCCGCCGCGACTGAGGTCGCGGCACGGGAGCCCATGCCCGCAATGACTTGCGGCGCCGGATTTTGCTCCGAAACTCCGCGCGCGTAGTATCCAGAAGCGATGCAAGCGCTCGCTCGAACCTTCAATGACGATTGTTACAGTCGCGCCGTGAATGACGCGTGCATCAATGGCGGGCCGTGGACTCGAACTAAATACAAGTACGATCCTTTGAACAACATTCGGGCGCGCACCGGAACAGCACCGCTGGATTATGGCTACAACGCCGTCAAGAACCGCCTCGATGTGATCGGCGGCGCGCAGTCGCGAAACTATTCATACAACGACGCCGGCGAGATCACGGGCGATGGCCTCCGCAGCTTTACGCTGAACAGCTTGGGGCAGATCACGGCGTTTGCCGGAGCAACGTACACCTACGACGGCAACGCCAAGCGCATCAAGGCCGCCGTAGGCGCGGCGACCGAGTACGCGCTGTGCTCGCGGGGCGGCGCGCTGGTCTACGTCGAGCGCGGGGTGGAGCAGATTGACTACGTGGCGCTCGGGGGGCAGAAGGTCGAACTCAAGAAGGTTGCGGGCATCACCACGGCGACCTACCTGCATTCCGACATTCTCGGTTCACCACGTAAGGCCAGCGGCGCCGGCGCCTGGCAAGAGCACTACGACCCGTTCGGGCAACGCCTCAATGGTGGCACCGGCAAAATCGGCCACACCGGACATGCGTTCGATGCGGAGTCGGGGCTGACCTACATGCAGGCGCGTTTCTATGATCCGCTGGTGGGGCGGTTCCTATCGACCGACCCGGTTTATTTCAGCGACAAGAATCCGTTCACGTTCAATCGCTACGCCTACGCAAATAACAATCCCTACAAGTACATTGACCCAAGCGGGATGTCCGCAAAGATCAATGGTCTGCACGATAACTCGCTCAACGGCATCGCAGGGGTTAACGCGAACAACGCTGCCATGGCGGCGAATATTTTTAATGCCGCGATTGGCGCCGCCGTTGCCGCGGCCGAGAAGGCAGGATTCAAGGTGGTAAGCGGCGGCTCGGCCGCTCAATCAGGCAATCAGGCCAAGCCGGGAGGCAATGCTCCAGCTTGGCGGAATGATCCCAACGTCTCGCCAAAACTGGACAAGGCTTGGGCGGATTCCAAGCCACACGCGCCGGCGGTCCCGGCGGGGCAGCCTGGCTCCCAGAAGCGGGAGCAGGGCGGGTGGATCACGCAGGGCTGGATTACGGGAGCCTACGACGTAGTCAGAATTCAGCCGGGCACTCGAAATGGTCTTGACTTCAGAGGGACTAAGCCTGTTTTCTGCTTGTGCACGGTCGTAGGCTGGTTCCATACGCACCCGAACACAGAGGCAGAGGGCTATCTGCCGGCCGAGATCAGTACTGGGGACCTCTCCACATCTAGGAATGTCGCGCGCGTGCCCGGGATAATTTTGCAGCACGGGCCAGACGTGGTAATTCCTTATCCTTAGAAATCGGAGTACCTATGAATTCTGTGAAGCAGTGCGCCGTTTCAGGCCTACAGCTGATCTTCCTATTCGGCGGAGTTGCTTGTTCAGAGCCTCCCAGCCCATCGCAACCTCCTGACCCTTCTCCGCGCGCCAACTCCGCAGAGGGCCCCGGCGCCGAGGCTGTTCGCAGCTACATCGAGAAGACGTATGGCTGGCCCAAGGACGTCTACCGTGTGGAGCAAAAGGAATCGAAGGAGGGGCGGCTGGTTTTTTGGGCCGTGCACAGGGATGACGAAACAACTGGTACGAACAAGTCGCTCGCTGTGTACGTTGATCCGGCGACTCAACAGGTCGTGAAGGTAATGCACTTTCAATAGAGCTGTGCCTGAGTGCGGGACCCCCTGGATTCCCGCTTACGCGGGAATGACGATCAAGGCGCGAGCGCGCCGGCCGCGTGCGCGGCCAGCAACATCGGCCCGGCGCTGTAGAGGAAGGCCTCCGACAGCTGCGGCACTTCGCCCAGGCGCTGCATCTCGCCGCCGAACGGCCCGAGCAGCTGCGCCAGCGCGTCGCGCCGGTCCAGCGCGACGGCGAGGCGCACCAGGCAGGCGTAGCCGGTCCCTGACAAACCCTTGCCACCGACCGGCTCTCCGGTCTGCGAGTCGTAGTAGGCCCACAGCTTGCCGCCGTAGCGCTTGTGCGCGCCCTGGCCGATGAAGTCCAGCACGCGCCCGCCGACCTGCGGTGCGCTGCGCGCGACGCCCTCGGCGCCGAGGCAGGCGTCCTCGAGCGGCGCCAGGTTGTTGGGCGCGTAGGTTTCCACGCCCATCTCGGGGAATCCCGCACCGATTTCCGGCTGGATCACCGGGTTGAGCAGGCCCGAGGCGGCGACGCTGCGCTCGATCGCGGCGACCGAGCGCTCGGCCATGCCGCGCCAGGTTCCCTTGGCGCCCTCTTTCTCGAGCGCGTCCAGGAAATCCGCGTGGTACGACGCCGGCGTCGCCAGGCTGGCGAAGCTGCTGCCGGCGAAGCTGTAGTACTTGCGCACCAGCCAGACGCCCTGCAGCTCGAAGGCGTGCCGGGCGTA
>JANNLM010000318.1:0-6389 GCA_031396825.1 Gammaproteobacteria bacterium
CCCCACCGACAGCAGCGCCAGCCACGCGAAGGCCGGCGCGAACGTGACTGCCAGGATCGCCACGACCAGCGCCAGCTCGAACAGCGTCGGCAGGATGTTGAACAGCATGAAGCGCAACAGGAAGCTGATGCCGGCGGTGCCGCGCTCGATGTCGCGCGACAGCCCGCCGGTGCGCCTGGACAGGTGGAAGTCGAGGTCGAGCGCGTGCAGGTGGCGGAACACGTTCAGCGCCGCGCGGCGAATGGCGCGCTCGGCCACGCGGCCGAACACGACGTCGCGCAGCTCGCCGAGCAGCACGTTGGTGAAGCGCAGCGCGCCGTACGCAGCCAGCAGCGCCAGCGGCACGATCACCACCGCATCCACTCCAGTTCCGTCATTCCCGCGAACGCGGGAATCCAGCGTGTCAACGATCTGCTTGAGCACCAGCGGCAGCACCACGCCGGCGATCTTGGCCAGCACCAGGCAGGCCATCGCCACGCCGACGCGCACGGGGAAATCGCGCAGGTACGGCCACAGCGTGGCGAGCGCACGCCACTCCGGTTGCGGCGCGGCCTCTCCCGACTCGGGCACGCGGGTTGGGCGCTTCACGCCTCCGCCAGCAGGCCGAGGCGCCGCGCCAGCGCGCGCGTGGTCGGCGCCTGGATCAGGATGGTCATCAGGATCGCGACGAAGGTCACCGCGGCGATGACGTCGGCGCCGGGCACGCCGCGGCCGAGCAGCAGGCCGGCCAGCGCGGCGGGGATCACGCCGGTCTCGCGCGTCCAGCACATGAAGACCAGTTCCTGCCACGACCAGCGCGCACGGCGGTCCGGGGCCGCGCAGGCCAGCACCGCCAGCGGCCGCGCCACGAACATGAACAGCAGCACGACAGCCACGGCCGGGAGTGCCACGCGCGCCATCAGCGCGAAGTCCACCTGCGTGCCGAGCAGCATGAAGATCAGCAGGCGCAGGATCAGCGCGCAGGTGCCCTTGAACTCCTCCAGGTGGTGGGCCGCGGGCCCGGAAAACTTCACGCCCAGCGCCGCGCGGTTGCCGAACACCAGACCGAACACGAACACCGCCATGAAGCCACTGCCGTGCAGCGCGGTCGCCGCCGCGTACGCGCCGGCGACGCCGACCACCGCGCTCACCGGCGCGAGGCCGGCGAGGATGCCCCGCCGTTCGTGCGCGACCAGGTCGGCGACCAGGTAGCCGAGGACGGCGCCGACCGCGACGCCCACGCCGGCCTCGCGCACGAAGGCCAGCGTGACCGATCCCGCTGTCGGCTCGGCGGAGCCCATGACGACCCCGAGCACCGTGAAGGTCAGGATCGCGCCGGTGGCGTCATTGAACGCCGACTCGCTGATGACGGTCTGCGCGACGCGCTCGCGGATCTTCACCTGGCTGAAGATCGGCACCAGCGTGGCCGGGTCGGTGGGCGCCAGCACGGCGCCGAGCAGCAACGCCGTGAGCAGCGGCAAGCCGAGGAGCCATTGCCCCGACACCGCCACCACGCCGGCCGTAATCAGCACGCCGAGCGTCGAGATGACGACGATGGTGATCCACACCTGCTTGAGCACCGCGAAGCGCAGTTCGGTGCCGCCGACGAACAGCAGCCAGTTCGCGCCGAGCAGGAGCACGAACTGGTTGAAGGCGGAGTCAGCCGCCACGTTGATGAGCGAAAGCCCCGCGGGGCCGAGCGCGATTCCTGCGATCAGGAAAAGTGCGACGTCGGGTACGCCGAGTGAGCGCGCAGCCGCCGCGACGAAAACGCCGGCCGCGAGCACCACGGCCAGCACGAGGAACGCGTTCTGCGCAGCAGCGACACCGTCCACTAGGACTCCTTGTCAAATAAAGGGGACGCACACCTTTTCAAATTATGTGCGTCCCCTTTTTTACACGATCGGCGCCTCACCGCTCGGCCCGCGCTCCATCGCCGCGGTGCGCTCGCGCATGTGGCCGAGCGCTTTGCCCACGGCCTCCGGGTTCTCGACGCGCGCGATGTGGAACAGCGCGTCGCCTTCGTGCACCAGCGGCAGGTTGATGCGGCCGATGATCACGCCGGTCGCCGGGCTCTCGACCGGCTCCTCGTTCTCCGACAGCGGATCGCCGACGATGCCCAGGCGCTGGCCTTCGTTCACCACGTCGCCGAGCGCCACCTGCGAGCGCAGCACGCCGCTCGACGGCGAGCGCGCCCAGGTGCTGGACTTGGCGATGACCGGCTCGTCGGTCGGCTTGCGCGTGCCCTTGGGCCGCTCGAGCATGCCGACTTCATAAAGAACATTAAGCACGCCCTGCACTCCGATGCGGATGCAGACCTCGTCGAAGCGCAGTGCCTCGGCCGACTCGTACAGGATCACCGGGATGCCCTTCTTGGTCGTGTACTCGCGCAGCGTGCCCTCGGTCGGCTCGGAGTTCAGCAGCAGCGGGATGCCGAAGGCGCGGCACAGCCGCAGCGTCTCGGGGTTGGACAGGTCGCCGCGGATCTGCGGCATGTTGGGCCGGTGGATCGCGCCGGTGTGCAGGTCGATGCCGTAGTCGCTGCGGTCCACGATTTCCTTCAGGAACAGGTGCGCCAGGCGCGCCGCCAGCGAGCCGGACTTGCTGCCCGGGAAGCTGCGGTTCAAGTCGCGCCGGTCCGGCAGGTAGCGCGACTGGTGCAGGAATGCCAGCGTGTTGACGATCGGGATCGCCAGCAGCGTGCCCTTGAGCTCAGACAGCGCCGGCATGCGCAGCACGCGGCGGATGATCTCGACGCCGATGATCTCGTCGCCGTGCAGCGCGGCGCTGACGAACAGCGTCGGGCCGCTCTCCTTGCCGCGGTGCACGACCAGCGGCAGCGACACCGGCGCGCTGGTGTACAGGTTGACCACCGGCAGCTCCATCCGCACCCGCTCGCCCGGCGCGATGGTGCGCCCGCCGATCGTGAAATCGCCGTCTTTCGCCATGGCTTCAGCCCTTGCCCCGCGTGCGCGTCTTGTTGGGCCGCGCATGCTGCTCGATGAACTCGATGATATGTCCGGCCACGTCCACGCCGGTGGTGGTCTCGATGCCCTCCAGCCCCGGCGAGCTGTTGACCTCCAGCACGGCCGGGCCGTTCTTGGTCCGGACCAGGTCCACGCCCGCCACGTTGAGCCCGATGATCCTGGCGGCGCGCTTGGCGGTGGCCTCCTCGGCGCGCGTCAGCTTGACCGTGCTGGCGGTGCCGCCACGGTGCAGGTTGCTGCGGAACTCGCCCGGCGCCGCCTTGCGCTTCATCGCCGCGACCACCTTGCCGTCGACCACGAAGCAGCGGATGTCGCTGCCCTTGGCCTCTTCGATGAACTCCTGCACCAGGAAGTAGGCGTCGAGGTTGCGGAAGGCGCCGATCACGCTGCCGGCCGCCTTGTCGGTTTCGGCGAGCACCACGCCCTTGCCCTGCGCGCCCTCGATCAGCTTGATGATGACCGGCGCGCCGCGCACCAGCTTGATGATGTCGGCGGTGTCGTCCGGCGAGTGCGCGAACGTGGTGATCGGCAGGCCGATGCCGCGGCGCGCCAGCAACTGCAGCGAGCGCAGCTTGTCGCGCGCCCGCGTGATGGCCACCGACTCGTTGACGCAGTACGTGCCCATCATCTCGAACTGGCGCACCACCGCGGCGCCGTAGAACGTGACCGAAGCGCCGACGCGCGGGATGACGGCGTCGAAGCGCTCGAGCTTCTCGCCGCGGTAATGGATCTCCGGCGACTTCGGCGCGATGTTCATGTAGCAGCGCAGCACGTCGATGACGCGCACCGAGTGGCCGCGCTTCTCGGCCGCCTCGATCAGCTTGCGGGTGGAGTACAGCGTGCGGTCGCGCGACAGGATCGCGATCTTCAGGGGACTGTCCCCTTTTTGGCTTTTGAAAAAGGGGACTGTCCCCTTTTTCGCGGCCGGCCCAGCGAATAGGACTGCGCGGGATCGACGCGGAAATGCCCGGCCAGGGCCGTGCGGCCGAGCAGCATGCGGAATCTCATGCGGTCCCGCGCCGTGAGCGTGAGTTCGATCGGCCAGACCTTGCCGCCGACCTCGACCAGGGTGCGGATCACCGGCCGCAGCTCGCGGTGACCGCCGGAGTCGGTGACCCAGCGTTCGTCCTTCAGCACCGTCTCGATCCACACCTCTTTCTTGGAGGAGCGACGCGGGTGGATGCCGAAGCGCACGCGGCCGCCGTCGAGTTTTTCGACGAAGAAGGCGTGGATGGCCGAGGTGCGCGCGCCCGTGTCCACCTTGGTCTTCAGGCGGCGGATGCCCAGCTCGGGGAGCGCGACGTACTCGCGCCAGCCCAGCGTGACGAGAGAGCCCATGAACCTAGTCTAGCGCCCGCTTTGACAACGGGGGCTTATAATCGCGGCCCTGTGAAAGCAGCAGGAGCTGCACCATGGCACAGCCCCAGCCCAAGCCGGACATGAACAGCACGATGGTCGTGAAGGCCGGATGGCGGCCGCCCGGCCACAAGTACACGTCGCTTGATGAGTTCTACCCCTTCTACCTCGGGGAGCACTCCAACCGCACCAACCGGCGCCTGCATTTCATCGGCACCAGCCTGGCGCTGGTCCTGTTCTCGGCGGCGCTGACCTTCCAGGTCTGGTGGCTGATCGCGGTGGCGCTGGTGCAGGGCTATGCCTGGGCCTGGGTCGGCCACTTCTTCGTCGAGCACAACAAGCCGGCCACCTTCAAGCATCCCTGGCTGTCGTTCCGGGGCGACTGGAAGATGTGGTGGCAGATGTTGTCCGGAAAGATCGCCTGGTAGGACGCGGTCCCATGTACGAAGTCATCATCGTCGGCGGAGGACACGCCGGCACCGAAGCCGCGCTCGCCGCCGCCCGCATGTGCCGGCGCACGCTGCTGGTCACCCACAGCATCGAGACGCTGGGGCAGATGTCCTGCAACCCGGCCATCGGCGGCATCGGCAAGGGCCACCTGGTCCGGGAGATCGACGCGCTCGGCGGCCTGATGGCGCGGGCGGCCGATCGCGCCGGCATCCAGTTCCGCACGCTCAACGCCAGCAAGGGCCCGGCGGTGCGCGCCACACGCGCCCAGGCCGACCGCGTGCTGTACCGCGCCGCCGTGCGCGCCGCCCTCGAAAGCCAGCCCAACCTCGACCTGTTCCAGCAGGAAGTCGGCGACTTGCTGGTCGAAGGCGGCCGCATCGCCGGCGTGAAGACCGTCAGCGGCCTCGAGTTGCGCGCCCCGGCCGTGGTGCTGACCACCGGCACCTTCCTGGGCGGGCGCATCCACGTCGGCCTGACCCACTACCAGGGCGGCCGCGCCGGCGACCCGCCGAGCAATGCGCTGGCCGAGCGCCTGCGCGCCCTGCCGTTCCGCGTCGGGCGCCTGAAGACCGGCACGCCGCCGCGCCTGGACGGCCGCACCATCGACTTCTCCGCGCTGGCCGAGCAGGCGGGCGACACGCCGACGCCGGTGTTCTCGTTCGTCGGCTCCCGCGACGAGCACCCGCGCCAGGTTCCCTGCCACATCACCCACACCAACGAGCAGACCCACGAGGTCATCCGCTCCGGCTTCGACCGCTCGCCGATGTTCACCGGCGTGATCGAAGGTACGGGCCCGCGCTACTGCCCGTCGGTCGAGGACAAGGTCAACCGCTTCGCCGGCAAGGCCAGCCACCAGATCTTCCTGGAGCCCGAGGGCCTGACCACCACCGAGATCTACCCGAACGGCATCTCGACCTCGCTGCCCTACGAGGTGCAGGAGCGCTTCGTGCGCACCATCAAGGGCCTGGAGAACGTGCGCATCGTGCGGCCGGGCTACGCCATCGAGTACGACTACTTCGACCCGAGGGATCTCAAGTCCTCGCTGGAGACCCGGTTCATCGAAGGGCTGTTCTTCGCCGGCCAGATCAACGGCACCACCGGCTACGAAGAGGCCGCGGCGCAGGGCCTGCTGGCCGGCATCAACGCCGCGCTGGCCGTGCGCGGCGAGCCGGGCTGGTGCCCGCAGCGCCACGAGGCTTACATCGGCGTGCTGGTCGATGACCTCATCACGCGCGGCGCCAGCGAGCCGTACCGCATGTTCACCTCGCGCGCCGAGCACCGCCTGCTGCTGCGCGAGGACAATGCCGATGCGCGCCTGACGCCGGTCGGCCGCCGCCTCGGGCTGGTTGATGACGGCCGTTGGGCGCGCTTTGACAGCAAGATGGCCGCCCTCGCCGCTGGCGACCGCGCCGACCCGGCAGTGGCCGAGCAACTCGACATCCAGGCCAAGTACGCCGGCTACATCGCGCGTCAGCAGCTCGAGATCGATCGCAACCGCCGCAACGAGGAAACCGCGCTGCCGGCGGACTTCGACTACGCGGGCGTGACAGGGCTATCCAATGAAGTGCGCCAGAAGCTCGCGCGCCACCAGCCGCAGACGCTGGGCCAGGCGGCGCG
>JANNLM010000004.1:0-4859 GCA_031396825.1 Gammaproteobacteria bacterium
GTTGACGCGATCGTCGAGCTGGCCGGCCGGCACGAGGTCGTGCACGAGGCCGATCCGGTACGCTTCGGCCGCCTCGAAGCGCTCGGCGGTGAGGAAGTAGCGCCGTGCCTGGCGCGCGCCGATCGCCTCGATCACGTACGGCGAGATCGTGGCGGGAATGAGTCCGAGCTTGGCCTCCGACAGCGCGAAGGTGGCCTCCACCGCGGCGATCGCGATGTCGCAGCACGCCGCGAGACCGACGCCCCCACCGTACGCGGCGCCATGGATGCGCGCGACAGTGGGCTTGGCGAGGCCGTAGAGCGCGCGCAGCATCTGCGCGAGCGCTTCGGCGAGGGCGTCTCGATCGGCGCCATCGGCAAGGCGGCGAAGCTGTCCAAGGGCGCGCTCTACTGGCATTTCGACAGCAAGCAGAAGCTCTACCTCGATTGCCAGCAGCAGCTCCACGCCCTGTTCAACGCCTACATCTTCGACCCGATGCGCGCGCAGAGCGATGGCGTGACGCGCATCCTGCTGGTGTTCACCGGCCTCGGCCGGCTGTTGCGCGACCCGCGCGTGACCAAGGGCGTGGGCGGGTACTGGCTGATCCCGTCACGCCCCGAGACGGCGCCGATCGTGGCGGCGCAGCGCGACTTCGAGGCCGCGTGCGTCGAGACCATGAAGGAGACGCTGCGGCTGGGCGTCGAGCAGGGCCGCTTCGACTACCAGGACGACCTCGACGAGATGGCGCGCGCCATCCTCTTGCTGGTCGAGGCCGTGATCCTGCCGCTGCGCCAGCAGAAGCCCGAGGACGTGCACCGCATCCTCGGCGTGCTGGCGCGCTCCCTGTTCCGCGCGTATGCGACCGCGGACGACCTGGTGAAGCTCACGCGCTCGCTGTAAAGAGTCGCGGCCATGGGCCGCTCCCACATCGCCTTATGAACCGTGGGAGCGGGCCATGCCCGCGATTCATTTTTTCTTGAGGCCGAACAGGTTGCTGAGCGCGTCCGTCACCAGGTCGGTGCCGCCGGTCACGATCTTGGCCGTGCCCTCGGCGATGCCGGCGGCGTGCGACTCCTTCAACGCATCCTGGAAGCCGAGCTTGACGTGCTCGCGCAGCGCCGGCAGCAGGTCCCTGCCGGCGGCCAGCACGCCCGCGCGCACGCGCTGCTCGAAGGCGTCCTGGGCCTGCAACAACCGGGCGTCGAGCCGCGGCGCCGCCCACACGCGCCAGATCGCAAAACCCAGCGCCACCGTCAGCGTGCTGCTGGCCAGCGCCGTGACGACCACCCACACGAGCATCGAATCCATGGCACGCCCCCGGGTTTTCCTTGGCTGACTATAATCCTGACTTCCTTCTGCGCGCTTGAAACCCATGCGATACCTCGCGATCGGCCTCATCGTGTTGCTGGCTGCCGGGATCTGGGGCTACCAGAAATTCTTCCGGTCGCCCGCTGCGGCCGCGCCTGCGGCCGCGGCGCCGAGCGCCGCCGCCAAGCCCATGGGCATGCCGGTCGAAGCCGAAGTGGCCAAAGCCCAAACTATCGCCCAGGAGATCATCGCCGTCGGCAGCCTGCGCTCCAACGAGTCGGTCACGCTGAGTTCGGAGATCGCGGGCCGCATCGCCGGCATCCACTTCAAGGAAGGCCAGCCGGTCGGCAAAGGCACGCTGCTGTTCGAGCTCGACGATTCGATCTTGCGCGCCGAGCGCGAGCAGGCACGCGCCGGGCTGGCCCTGTCGGAAGCCAACCACAAGCGCGCCGAGGAGTTGTTCGGGCGCAACCTGATTTCCACGCGCGAGCGCGATGAAGCGGCCTCCAAGCTCGACCTCGACCGCGCGGACGTGGCGCTGGCCGACGCGCGCCTGGCCAAGACGCGCATTCGCGCGCCGTTCCAGGGCGTGGTCGGGCTGCGCGCCGTCAGCCCGGGCGACTACGTCACCGCCGGGCAGGCCCTGGCGCCGCTGGAGCAACTGTCGGTGCTGAAGGCGGACTTCCGCCTGTCCGAGGCGGCGCTGCCGGCGATCAAGGTCGGGCAGGCATTGAACCTCGAAGTCGATGCCTATCCGGGCAAGGTGTTCCAGGGGCGCGTGTATGCCATCGATCCGCGCCTGGCCGAGGCCACCCGCTCGATCGGCGTGCGCGCGAGCGTGCCGAACGACAGGTCCGAGCTGCGCCCGGGGCTGTTCGCGCGCGTGCGCCTGGTGGTCGCCGAGCGCGACGGAGCCGTGCTGGTGCCCGAGCAGGCGATCGTGCCGCAGGGCGAGAAGCTGTTCGTGTACGTCATCGAGGACGGCAAGGCCGTGATGCGTCCCGTCGAGCTGGGCGTGCGCCAGGCCGGCCGCGTCGAGGTGACCTCCGGCGTGAAGCCGGGCGACGTGGTCATCACCGCGGGCGTGCAGAAGATCGGCCCCGGCGCACCGGTGATGGCGATCAACCTCGGCCCGCCGCCGGGCTGAAAAAAAGACCCCGGCACGAGCCGGGGTCTTCGTTTCAGCGGGTACCGATCAGCCCTGCGTGATGGGCTCCAGACGCACTTCCACGCGGCGGTTCTGCGAGCGGCCGGAGTCCGAGTCGTTCGACGCGACCGGGCGCGCCTCGCCGAAGCCCGCGGTCAGCACGCGCTGGCCGTTGACGCCCTTGCCCATCAGGTACTGGCCGACCGACGTCGCGCGACGCTCGGACAGCGACTGGTTCATATCGTCGGAGCCGACACTGTCGGTGTGGCCCTCGATGACGATCAGCGTCTTGTCGTACTCGTCGACGACGATGCCGACGCCGTCCAGCACCTTGTAGAAATCGGCGTTGAGGTCGGCGCTGGCGGTCTGGAAGGTGATGTTGCCGGGCATGTTCAGCACGATGTTGTCGCCCTGGCGCGTCACGCTGACGCCGGTGCCGGCCAGCTTCTGGCGCAGCTTGGCTTCCTGCTGGTCCATGTAGGCGCCGACGCCGGCGCCGGCCAGGCCGCCGATGCCCGCGCCGATCAGCGCGCGCTTGCGACGATCCTTGGCGTCCTTGCCGGTGGCGGCGCCGAGCACGGCGCCCGCCAGCGCGCCGATGCCGGCGCCGATGCTCGTTTTCGAGGCTTGCTGCTCGCCGGTGTAGGGATTGGTGGTCTGGCACCCCGCGAGAGCGACGGTGCCGGCCATGGCCAGCGCGATGGAAACCCTGGGATTCGACATGGTTGCTTCCTTTCTTGCGAAGGTTGTTGCGGGGCCGCCATTGTAGACCCCCGCGGGCGCCGGCACACCCTCGCGGGCGGCGGTGCTGTTCAGGCGCGGTTCAGGGACGCTATTCTCCTGTCACAACAAGGCCGCCCGGACCCGGTGCGGCCCCATAAAGTTAATTGGTACGCGAGCTGGAGGCACGATGGGCCCTGGGGCAGAACGCGTCCTGCGTCTTGCCGTCGCCGTGGTGTACTCGCGGTGCCGGCTCACGTTCGCGATCCTGCTTGCCTTCACCGCGGCGATGTTCGTGCAGATGCTGCGGCTGCAGCCCGACGCCGGCTACGAGAAGCAGATCCCGCTGCAGCACGAGTACATGCAGGTCTTCAAGAAATACGAGAAGGCCTTCGGCGGCGCCAACCTGGTCACGGTCGCGCTGATCCGGCGCGACGGCGCCGCCGGCGCCGAAGGCGCCGGTGATGGATCGATCTACGAGGAGAAGTTCCTCGAGTCGCTGCGCGCGGCGACCGACGACATCTTCTTCCTGCCGGGCGTCGACCGCTCGCGTGTGACCTCGCTGTTCACGCCCGGCGTGCGCTACATCGAGGTCATCGAAGGCGGCTTCGCCGGCGGCGACGTGGTGCCGCGCGACTACGCGCCCTCCCCCGCGATGTTCGAGTTGATCCGCGCCAACGTCGGCAAGGCCGGCGTCATCGGGCGCCTGGTTTCCAACGACCAGCGCGGCGCCATGATCGTGGCCGAGCTGCTCGAGCACAACCCGGTGACCGGCGAGCGGCTCGATTACCGCCAGGTGGCCGATGCGCTCGAGCGCCTGCGGACCAAGTACCAGGCCGGCGACATCTCGGTGCACGTCATCGGCTTCGCCAAGGTGGTCGGCGACGTCACCGACGCCAGCCTTGAGGTCGCGGGCTACTTCGTGGTGGCGCTGGCGCTGACCATGCTGCTGCTGTGGGCCTTCTGCGGCTCCCTAAGGCTGTCGCTGCTGCCGCTGTCGGCGGCGCTGGCCGCGGTGATCTGGGAGCTGGGGCTGCTGCGCACCTTCGGCTACGGCCTCGACCCGTTCGCCATCCTGGTTCCGTTCCTGATCCTGTCGATCGGCGTGTCGCACGGGGTGCAGTACATCAACGGCTGGGGCAACGAGGTCGCCGAGAACGGGCTCGACAGCTACCAGGCGTCGGTGGAGACGTTCAAGCGCCTGTTCATCCCGGGCACCGTCGCCATCGTCACCAACGTCATCGGCTTCGCCACGCTTGCGTTCATCAAGATCGAGATCGTGCGGGAGATGGCGCTCAACGCCGCGCTCGGCATGGCCGCCGTGATCGTGACCAACAAGATCATGCTGCCGATCGCGCTGACCTGGGTGAAGCTGCCGGCGCTGGAGAAATTCCGCCGCCGCCAGCGCGTGCGCGTCGAGATCGGCGACCGGCTGTGGCGGCCGCTGGCGGTGTTCGCGACGAGGCGCGGCGCCCTGCCGATGCTCGCGCTCGCCGCGGTGTCGCTGGCCTGGTCGCTGTGGAAGTACCCGGAGCTGCGCATCGGCGACACCCAGGTCGGCGTACCGGAGCTGCGCCCCGACTCGCGCTACAACCGCGACTCCGCCGCCATCGCCGGCCGCTTCAACATCGGCGTGGACCTGCTCAAGGTCATCGTCGAGACGAAGGAATACGGCTGCGTGGACGGCGCCGTGATGGAGCTGGTG
>JANNLM010000013.1:0-15218 GCA_031396825.1 Gammaproteobacteria bacterium
TTCTCGTCCTGCAGGAGCGGCTTCAGCCGCGACAGCACCAGGTCTTTCGACAACTGCTCTGGCGCGCCGAGGTAGTTGTGGCCGACCGGGACGTACCAGCCGTGCCCGGCCTCGACCGCGAACGACAGTCCGACCAGCCCCGCCTGCATCGAGTCGAGCGCGTCGGTCTCGGTGTCCACGCAGATCAGCTTCGCTTTCGACAGCCGCGCGACCATCGCGTCGAGCGCTTTTTCGTCGAGCACGGTGTCCACTTTCGTCTTCGCCGAGCCCGCCACGACGTTCTCCCTCTCCCCGCTTGCGGGGAGAGGGTTGGGGTGAGGGGCGTCTACGGCACCGAGCTCGTCCAGCCAGGTCTTGAAGCCGAGCCGCTGGTAGAGCGCCGCCAGGCGCGCGACGTCGGGCTTGCCCGGCACCAGCGCGTCGAAATCCAGCGGCAGCTCGATGTCCTCGCGGATCGTCACCAGCTTTCGCGCGAGCGGCAGGTTGGAAAGCCCCGCGCGCAGGTTCTCGCCCGCCTTGCCGGGCATGGCGTCCGCCACCTTGACCAGCGCGTCCAGCGAGCCGTGCTCGGCCAGCCACTTCGCCGCGGTCTTCGGACCGACGCCCTTGATGCCGGGAATGTTGTCGGAGGTATCGCCCATCAGCGCGAGGTATTCGATGATCTGCGCGGGCGGAACGCCGAACTTCTCCTTCACCTCGGCCGGGCCGAGCGTCGCGCCCTTCATGGTGTCGAGCAGCTTCACCTCCTCGGTCACCAGCTGTGCCATGTCCTTGTCGCCGGTCACCAGCAGCACGGGCACTCTCTTCGCGCGCGCCTGCGCGGTCAGCGTGCCCATGACGTCGTCGGCTTCCTGGCCGGCGACCTGCAGCAGCGGCAGGCCCATCGCCTCCACCCAGGTCTTGACGTGCGGGAACTGCGACGACAGGTCCTCCGGCGTGGCGTCGCGCGTGGCCTTGTACTCGGTGTAGATGGTGCTGCGCCAGGTGTCGCCGGGCGGATCGAACACGACGGCGATGCGCTCCGGCGCGTAGTCCTTGAGCAGCTTCTTCAGCATCGCGGCGAAGCCGCGCACCATGCCGGTCGGCTCGCCCTGCGGGCTCTTCAGCGGCGGCAGCGCGAAGTACGCGCGATACAGCCAGTTCGAGCCGTCGATCAGGATCAGCGGCTTGGTCATCTGCGCGGCATCAGGCGCCCGTCTTTTCAGAACGCATTTCGCTCGGCCCGAGGTGCTTCCGGACGAAGGCGGGATCCCAGGCGCGGCTGATCACGCACGCGTTGATGCCGCCGACACCCATGCTGAGCTTGCCGTGGTAGCCGGAGTCCTTCACTTCACAGCCGGCGGCCTGCACGAACTGCGCGTTGTGGATCTGGACGTCGGCGTGCAGCTCGCCCTCGGTCAGCGCCATCGGGTGCAGCCGGCCCTGCAGCACGCCGAGGTGTTGCGCGGTCAGCTCCCAGCCGCCGCCGACCGACATGCCGTGGCCGAAGGTGCCCTTGCGCGCGGTGAAGATCACGTCCGGATGCAGCATCTCCAGCGAGTTCTGGATCTCGGTCGGGTCGCCCGGCGTGGCGGTGGCGTGCATGTCCCAGGTCGCCACCTCGCTGGTGCGGATGCCCTCGAGCGCCTGCTTCATGGCCAGCTGCGGGCCGTCGCGCGAGGGCGTGATGATGTGGTGCGCATCGCTCGAAGTGCCGACGCCGACGATCTCGAGGCCCAGCGGCTTGAAGCCCTGCGCCATCAGCGCCTCGGCGTCGCCGACCACCCAGACACATGAGCCGCCGGCGATGTGCGTGCCCTTCAGGCCAGTCAGCGGCCGCGACACGTCGCCGTCGGCCGACAGCACGTTGGCGTTGTAGAAGGCCGACAGGATCATCGGGTGAGGCGGCGGATCGCAGGCGCCGATCACCACCGCGGTGGCTTCGCCGCGCTGGATTGCATCCACCGCCATCTTCAGCGTGATGCCGAAGGTCGAGCACGCCGCGACCGGCGCGATCGACGCGCCGTTGATCTTGCCGATCATCGACACTTGCGCCGCCGGGATGTTGGCGATGTTCCACAGCAGGTTGGCCGAGACCGCGGCCCAGGGCTCCTCGGGGCAGGCCCAGTGCTTGTTCAGCGCGCGGATCTTGCTGAGCTTCTGGCGGATGGTGCTGAGCTTGGCCGAGCCCGAGGACGGCGGCACCGGCTCGGACTGGATCGCGGCGGCTTCCCTCAGGTACTGCCGCAAGGTGTCGCTCTGCGCCGCCCAGTACTCCTCCCAGTCGTGCTTGGCATCGATCCACTCTTCCGAGCCCGGCGCGAACTCGCCCGGATCGGCCGGCGCGGTCGGATCGGGATGGCCGGCGCGGTGCGCGCGCAGCGCGGCGCAACGCTCGTCGGAAGCCCAGAACTCGTTCCACTTGCGCAGCGCGCGCTCGTAGCGCAACGCCTCGTGCTGCGTCACCGTGATGTCGCCGAGGCCGGTGCCGATGTAGACGTGGCAGTGCGTGCCGAGCGAGCTCAGGTAGGCGTCGATGCCGCGGTTCTGCTCGAGCGCCTGGATGAACGCGCCGATGGCGTACTTCACCATCGGCCCCATCTTGTCGTTGACCTGTGCGAAGCGCGCCGGCGGGAAGTGCGCGTCGAACCACGGCTTGTAGTGCTCGAACGCGAATTCCGGCTGGCCGACCAGGAAATTGGACGGGCCGAAGCCCTCGAACGGCGACAGCCACGACCCGGTGCGCTCGAGGTTCTTCTCGAACGCGCCGATGTCCGCGGTCTTCGGCGCGACCACGCCCCAGCCGAAGATGCCGATGCGCTTGTTCGTGGCCATAAGAGCGAAATTGTAGCCCGCTCAGCCGGGCAACAGGGTTTCCCCGCGCAGCAGGTCCTCGACGACCTCGCGCGCCCGCACCAGGTGCACGTCGCGCCCGTCCACCATGACCTCGGCGGCGCGCGGGCGCGTGTTGTAGTTCGAGCTCATCGTGAAGCCGTAGGCGCCCGCGGTGCGGATCGCCAGCAGGTCGCCCGGCGCGATCGCCAGCGCGCGATCGCGGCCGAGCCAGTCGCCGCTCTCGCACACCGGGCCGACCACGTCGTAGGTGCGCTCTGGCGCGGCGCCGCGCTCGCTCACCGGCAGGATCGCGTGCCAGCCCTGGTACAGCGCCGGCCGCAGCAGGTCGTTCAGGGCCGCGTCCACCACGGGTAAGTTATTCTCGCGGCCGCCCTTCTGGTACTCGACGCGCGTCACCAGCACGCCGGCGTTGCCGGCGATCGCCCGTCCGGGCTCGAGCAGCACCTTGAGCTTGCGGCCGGCCAGGCGCTCGCGCACCGCGGAGGCCAGCTCGGCCGGCGACGGCGGCTGCTCCTTGTCGTACGGCACGCCGAGGCCGCCGCCCAGGTCGAGGTGCCTGAGCGCGATGCCCTGCGCCGCGAGCCGGTCGGCCAGCGCCAGCACGCGTTCCAGCGCGGCCAGGAAGGGCGCGAGCTCCTGCAGCTGCGAGCCGATGTGACAGGCGACGCCGACGATCTCGATGCCGGGCAGCGTGCGCGCCAGCGCGTAGAGCCGCTCGGCCTCGGCAATCTCGACGCCGAACTTGCTGGCCTTCAGCCCGGTGGAAATGTACGGGTGCGTCTTCGGGTCCACGTCGGGATTGACGCGCAGCGCCACCGGCGCGCGCTGCTTCAGGCCTGCCGCGATCCCGGCCAGGCGCTGCAGCTCGGCCTCGGACTCGACGTTGAAGCAGCCGATGCCGGCGACCAGCGCCTGGCGCATCTCGGCGGTGGACTTGCCGACGCCGGAGAACACCACCTTGCGCGGGTCGCCGCCGGCCTTGAGCACGCGCGCCAGCTCGCCGCCCGAGACGATGTCGAAACCGGCGCCGAGCCTGGCCAGCACCTGCAGCACGGCGAGGCTCGAATTGGCCTTGACCGCGTAGCAGACCAGGTGCTCGTGCCCGGCCAGCGCCTGGTCGAAGGCGTGGAAGTGGCGCGTCAGCGTGGCGCGCGAATAGACGTACACCGGCGTGCCGTGGCGGCGCGCGATCTCGGCCAGCGGCACCTCTTCGGCGTGCAGTTCGCCGCCGCGGTACTCGAAGTGGTCCACCTACTCGGCTTCCTTGGGCGGTGCCTTGGGCGATTCCGCTTCCTTGTCCTTGTCCTCGGCCGGCGTCTCCGCCGCGGGAGGCGCCGCGGGCTGCTCGGGCGGCAGGTAAAGGTCGCCCGACTGGCCGCAGCCGGTGAGCAGGAGGAAGGACAGGAGTGTGAGGGTGCGCATCGTGTCGTCGTCATTCCCGCGAAGGCGGGAATCCAGTATTTTGAGCGCGCCATTCTACTTCCAAAGAACCCGGCCCCCGCCGCAGCCTGCCCCCGAGTGCTGTTGTCGGGGGCGGGGGCAAATGACGGCGGCCCATGAAGCTCGAAGAGCGAGACGACGCTGTATTCCTGCACCCCGCTGGCAAGCCGGGGGCCGCCGTCATTTGGCTGCACGGTCTGGGCGCCGACGGCCACGATTTCGTGCCGATCGTCGAGGAGTTGGCGCTGCCGGCCGGCCTGCCGGTGCGCTTCGTGTTCCCGCACGCCCCGGTGCGGCCGGTGGCGATCAACAACGGCATGCGCATGCGCGCCTGGTACGACATCGCGCCCGACATGCGCCGCCAGGACGAAGCCGGCATCCGCGAGTCGGCGCGCACGGTGGAGGGTTTCCTTTCGCGCGAGATCGCCGCCGGCGTGCCCGCCGACCGCATCGTGCTGGCCGGGTTCTCGCAGGGCGGCGCCATCACGCTGCACACCGGGCTGCGCTACGGCCAGAAGCTCGCGGGCCTGCTGGCGCTGTCCACCTACCTGCCGCTGCCGGAGGCGTACGCCGTCGAGCGCAACCCGGCGCGGGCCGACACGCCGATCCTGATGTGCCACGGCCAGCACGACCCGATGCTGCCGCTGCAGCTCGGCGCCTGGAGCCGCGACGTCATGCAGCAGGACGGTTACCCGGTCGACTGGCGCGAATACCCGATGGCGCACCAGGTCTGCGCAGAGGAAATCGCCCACATCGGCGCCTGGCTGGGCGAGCGCCTGCGGTGATCCACGCGGGCGGCTGCCACTGCGGCAACCTGCGCTATGCGCTGGAGACGCAGCTCACGCTGGTGCAGCTGCCGCTGCGAACCTGCCAGTGCTCCTTCTGCCGCCACCACGGCGCGCGCTCCACCTCCGATCCCGCCGGCCACCTGCGCTTCGAGGCGCAGGACGCCGCGATGCTCACGCGCTACCGCTTCGGCCTGCGCAGCGCGGATTTCCTGATCTGCGCGCGCTGCGGCATCTACGTCGGCGCGGTAATGCAGGCCGACGGCGCGCAGTGGGCGATCATCAACGCCAACACGCTCGACGAGGCCTCGCGGCTCGCGCAGCAGTCCCAGCCGATGGATTACGACGGCGAGGACGAGGCGTCGCGCCAGTCGCGACGCCGCGCGCGCTGGTCGCCGGCCCAGGGTCCATGACTACAATGAGCGCGCCATGACTCCGCTGCTGCTGACCGCCGTCGAGGCGCGCGTGATCGCCGCGCTCTCGGAAAAATCCATCGCCACGCCGCAGTACTACCCGATGACGGTCAACGCGATCATGCTCGCGTCGAACCAGAAATCCAGCCGCGACCCGGTGCTGCAACTGCACGAGGGTGACGTCGGCGCGGCGCTGCTCGACCTCGCCGAGAAGGGCCTCGCCCGGCGCGACGACGCCGGCGGGCGCGTGCCGAAGTGGCGCCAGTCGTTCCAGCACCATCTCCTGTTGCAGCCGCCGGCTTTCGCCGTGCTGGTGACGCTGATCCTGCGCGGCCCGCAGACGCAGGCCGAGTTGCGCAGCAACGCCAGTGCGCTCGGCGGGCCGGCCGACGCCGACGGCGTTAGTGCGGTGCTGAAGGATTTCACCGACCGCGCCCAGCCGCTGGTCGTATTGCTGCCGCGCGCGCCGGGCCAGAAGGAAGCGCGCTACGCGCACACCCTCAGCGGACCGCCTGAACTTCCCGTCGCCGCACCGGCTCCGGCGCCCGCGCCGCGCGCCTCGCTGGCGGAGCTCGAGGAAAAAGTCCGCGCGCTCGAGGAACGCGTGGCGGCGCTGGAGGCAAAGGGCCCTGCGCCCTGACCGCCGCGGCGCGCAGCGCCGCGGTCAAGACTATTCCTTTGGTTTCTTGCCGCCGCTCTCGATCGTGTAGAGCACGTCGCCGCCCTGCACCAGGCCGGATTCGCCGACCAGCTTGAAGCGCTTGGTCAGGTCGTACTGCATCCTGAAGAAATGGCCCGGCTGGAACAGCCCCACGCCGTAGCTGACGAACAATTTCGGCGACAGGTACTTGCCGATGGTCAGGCGCGCGAGGTCCGCCGTCTCTCCGGGCCTGGCGCCGACCGACACCTCGTCGAGCCGCAGCCGTGGGGCAAGCTGCTGCGCCAGCAAGTCGCCGCCGGCCAGGCCCAGCGACGCGCGCGCCTCGTCGAGCTGACCGGCCTGGCCGGTGGTGGTCTCGGTCGTGGACAGCGGGCGCCCCAGCACCAGCCACGCCAGCTGCTCTTCCTGCGACAGCGCTTTGTCCGCGTCCGCGTACAGGCTGAATTCCGGCGCCTCGAGAGTGCCGCGCGCGCGCAGCCCCACTCTTCTGACGTCGGTCGTCTCGCTGTTCGGGAATTCGCGATAGGCCTGCAGGTCGATCGACGGCTCCGTGATCGGCCCGCCATTGAACAGCAGCCGTCCCCTCTCGATCTGCAGGTCCTGGCCGTAGGCCTTGTAGCGCCCGCCGACCAGGCGCAATTCACCGCGTCCCGTGGTCCGCCGGTCAGGCTGGTCGTAGGCAGTCAGCGCACCCTCGAGGCGGGTGCGCAGGCCGAGCCCGTCGAAGCGCACCCTCTCGCCGAGCACGACGCGCACTTCGGACTCGACCTTCATGCCGCGCGCGTCGGGACGCGAGCCGTGCGCCACGATCTCCTGGTCGGCCGACGGCGCCACGCCGCCGCCGCTGATCTCCCGCGGCGTGATCTCCGCGCGCGGCACGGTCACCGTGCCGGTGAGCCGCGCCGTGGCGCCGTCGAGCAGCAGCGTCAGGTCCGGTGTGATCCAGGCGCGCAGCTCCGGCGTGTTGAAGCCGAGCACCTGCTCGCCCTTGAGCGTGAAGGTGCCGTCGAGCTTCGGCTGCATCGCGCGCAGCTCGCCGCCGAGCGTGAACTGGCCGTCGCCCGACCTGGCGCTGAGGTGCGCCTTGAGCGGCGCGCCGCGGCCGCGGTCGAACGCGGCGCTGATCTCGGTCAGCTCGATGCCGGGTGTGGCCAGGCGCACGCGCCCGTCCGCCACCTGCAGGCGCCCGTCGAGCGACGGGCCGCGCAGCGTGCCGGAGACGTTGAGGTCGGCGTCAATCGAGCCTTGCGCCGCGGCGATTTCCGGAGAGAGCACCGGCAGGAACGCCAGGTTCGGCAGGTTCACCTTGAGGTCGCCGAGCATCGGCCGGTCCAGCAGCGCGCCGCCGGCCGCGATCCACACCTCGCCGTTCACCGTGCCGCCGGCCGGCGTCAGCTGCAGCACGCCGTGCAGGCGGCCGTCTTCCGGCTGCACGCGCAGCGTGCCGGCGCCGTAATCGAGGCGCACGCCGTCGCCCTCGACCGCGCCCGCGCTGCCGGCGAGGTCCACGTTCAGCGCGGCCAGCTCACCGTCGCGCACCTGCAACGCGGCGGTGCCGCCGAGCGTACCGCTGATGGTCCAGTCCGGCGGCAGCCAGGCGCGGAAGTGCTTGAGCGCGAACTCGCGCAGGCGCAAGGCCACGCGCTGGTGCGCCGGCGAGAGGTCGAGGTCGAAGCACGCGCGGCTGCTGTCGTTGCCGAAGCAGGCCGGCTCGAGCCGCAGGCCGACCAGCCGCGCGGTGAGGCCGGCGGGTTCCTCCAGGCGCCACGGCGCCTCCTGCGCCGGCGTCAGCGTGGCGTCGGTGAGCTGGCCGCTCCAGACGCCGCCGCGCTCGCCGCCGGCGAACGCCAGCTGCGCCGAGCCTTCGGCGCCCTCGAGCGCGAGCGTGGCGCGATGCGACTCGCGCGTGCCCGCACCGGACAGCACCAGCCGCTCGATCGCGAGGCCGGCCTGCAGCCCGTCCACCTGCAGTGTCAGCTCGGAGGGGCCCTCGAAGCCGACGTTGGCGTCGAGCGCCAGCGCGCGGGCGCGCACCTGGCGGAAACGCGGCGCGGTGGCGCTGGCGCGCGCGCGAAAGCGCAGCGCGTCCATTTCGCCCTGCACGCCGAATTGCGCCTCGCCCTGCCCCGCGAGGCCGGCCCACAGCGAACGCAGGTCGCTGCTCTTGAGGCTGCCGTCGAGCGCAAAGCGCGGCCACAACTGGCCGGCCGCGCGCAGTTCGCTGGCGCCGGATTGCGCGGCGAGCTCCTGCAGGTGGATCGCGCCCCGCTCGGTATGGCCCTTGGCCTGCAGCGCGAAGGAATAGCCGCGCAACTGCGAGTCGTCGAAGCCGCCGTCGAAGCTCACCTGCGGCTGGCCTTGCTGCCAACGCGCGTGCAGCGTGGCGCCGCCGTTGAGTCGGCCCGGCCACTCCTTGAAGCGCCCGGAGGGATCGAGGCCCTGCCAGCGCAGCTCGAGGTTGGTGCCGACACCGCCGGTCCAGGAGACGTCGCCCGTGCCCGAGGCCACGCCCTGCAGCGCCTTGAGGCGCGCGTCCTCGATCGCCAGCGCGCCGAGGTCGCCGTGGCCGCGCGCGACGAGCTCGCCGGGGATCTCGGCAGCGACCGTGCGCGCGTCGACCTGCCAGGCGTAGCGCCGCCACGGCCCCTCGACCGACAGCGTGCCGCGCGGGCTGTGCAGCCAGGGCAGCACGTCCGCGCGCGGCCAGCGCAGGTTCCGCCACGACAGGCGCAGCGCACTCTCCTCCTGCGCCGTCAGCGCGAGCGCGCCTTCGATGCGCACCGGCGAGGGCTGCGTCACTTCGAAATCCTCGAACTGCAGCAGGTCGTCGGCGATCGACAGGCGCCCACGCATCTCGACCGGGCCGGCCTCGTGGGTGCGCGCCTGCACGCGCGCGAGCACGAGCCACGAGCCGCGCCAGCGCGCAGCGAAGCGCGCTTGCGGCACGCGCCACTCGCGCTGGCGCGGCAGCTGCAGGCGGAAGTCGTCGAGCCGGCCTTCCTCGACCACCAGGCGCAGCGGCGCGTTCACGGTGATGGGCTTGCGCTCCTCGCCGCGCGCCGCCACCCGCTCGTGCACCGCGACGGTCAGCGTCTTCAACTCGAGCCACTCGGCCTGCACGCGGCCGATCAGCAGGCGCGTCAGCCGCAGGTTCAGGGCGGCGTGCTCGATGCTCACGGTCCACGCGCGCGTCGCCACCGCCAGCCCGCCGACGCTGACGTCGCCGGTGAGCCGGCCGTGCGCCTCGCGCACGCTGAAGGCGCCGCCGCTCAGGCGCCCGGCCACCGCCAGCCCGAAGCGCAGCCCGCTCTCGGTCGCCAGCACCCACGCCGGCACCAGCACCAGTACCAGCAACATCGCGGTCGCGACGAGGCGTGCGCGCTTCACAGGCCCACCCGGATGCCGATGTGCGGCCGCACGCCGCGCCTGTCGCCGTCGAGCGGATGGGCCAGGTCGACCTGCACCGTGCCGACCGGCGCGCGGTAACGCACGCCGGCGCCGACGCCGCGCGACAGTTCCGGGCTCGCGTCGTCGCCGACGCCGCCGGCGTCGGCGAACACCGCGGCGCCCCAGTTGCCCCAAATGCGGAACTCGGCCTCGACGCTGAACGTGCTCAGGTACTCGCCGCCGAGGACGTCGCCTTCGGCGTCGGTCGGGCCGAGTGACTGGTACGAGTAGCCGCGCACGCTCTGGTCGCCGCCGGCGTAGAAGCGCTCCGACGGCGGCAGCGCACTGAAGTCGTCCACCTGCGTGGCGCCGAATTCGCTGCGCAGCAGCAGGCGACCACGCGGGCCGAGCGGCAGCACGCCGCGCAGCAGCGCGCGGCCCTGCAGGAAGGTCACGTCGGACAGCGCGCCCTCGAGGCCGCCGTGCACGTCGGTGAACAGCGACCACCCGAGCCGCGCGTGGATGGCGTCGTCGAGCTGGCCGCGGCTCAGCGTCATGCCCGGCAGCAGCAGCCGGGTGCTGTCGAGGCCGGTATCCGGCGTCAGCGATTGCTCGTAGCGGTGCTTGAGGTAGAGCTGGCGCTGCCATTCGCCCGGCGTGCGCGACAGGGTCATGGCGAGGTCGTAGGTGCGGCTGAAGCCGCCGGGGAGCTTGGCGTCGGTGTAGGCCGTGGCGAAGCCGAGGTTCTCGCCGGCCTGCGTGCCGAGCGGGATGCGGTAACCGGCGCCGATGCTGTTCTTGATCTCGGACACACGCAGGTCGGTGCGCAGGCGGTGGCCGGACTGCGTCAGGCGCCGGAACTCCGCGCCCAGGCCCAGGCGCGCCCCGGTATCGGTGCCGTAACCGGCGCTGACGTCGTAGCGGCGCGGCGGCCGCGGCGTGGTCGTGATCGTGATCGGCACGCGGTGGTCCACGGCGCGCTCGCGATGCGGCTGCACTTCGACGCTGCCGAAGTAGCCGAGGTCCGACAGCGCGAACTGCGCTTGCAGCAGCTTGACCGGCTCGAACGGATCGCCGGGCCTGATCGGCACGTAGCGGCGCACGAACTCCGGATCGAGGCCCTCCTGCTGCACGTCCACCTCGCCGAAGTAATAGCGCGGGCCGGTTTCGAGCCGTAGCTCGACGTCGGCGCGGCGCGCCTCCGGATCGATGCGCAGCGCGTGCGCGGTGAAGCGCGCGTCGAGGAAACCGTTGTCGAACGCGGCGCGCGCCAGCGCGGCCTTGGTGCCCTCGTAGGCGGCGTGCCGCAGGCGCCGCCCGCTGCGCAGGCCGCTGTCCGCAACGGCTTGCGCCAGCGCCGGAAACTCCCGGCCGTCGCCGTTGACCTCGACGACGATGTCGCCCAGCAGGGTCGGCTCACCCGGCTCGACCTGGTAGGCCGCGACCCAGTTGCGGCCCTTGCCGGTCAGGCGCGCCTTCACTTTCGGGCCGTAGTAACCGTAGGCCTCCAGCGCGCTGCGGATGTCGGCTTCGGCGCGCCGGTGCAGGCGCCGGATCTCGGCCTCGTCGTCGCCGTCCTCGTTGGCGTAGTTCAGGATCGTCAGCCGCGCCTCGATGTTGGCGCGCTCCTCGCTGTCCACGCCGGACAGCTTCACTTCGAGATCGGCACGGGCGAGCGGCGCCGCCAACAGCAGCGGCAACGCCAGACGGGCGGCCCACTTTAAGTTCGTCATTCAGCAGGGGAAATTATCTGTTAGACCGGCCGCCGGCAGAATCCTCACACGGGCCGCCAAGCAACCCGCGGGCCGTGTCATGTCATATCATGCATGGCTTGGGGAGGTGCCCGGAACGGGCGAGAGTGAACCATGGCTGAACTGAAGCTGGTCATCGGCAGCAAAACCTATTCGTCCTGGTCGCTGCGTCCGTGGTTGCTGCTGCGCTACCACAACGTCGCGTTCCGCGAAATTCCGATCGCGCTGAACCAGGCCGACACCAAGAAGCGCATCGCCGAATACTCGCCGTCCGGCCAAGTGCCGGTGCTGGTGAACGGCCCCGAGAAGGTGTGGGAGTCGCTGGCGATCTGCGAGTACGCCGCCGAAACGCTGAAGCTGCCGGCGGCCTGGCCGTCCGACGTGACGCTGCGTTTCCAGGCGCGCTCGCTGGCCTGCGAGATGCACGCCGGCTTCGCCGACCTGCGCCGCGAGCTGCCGATGGACTGCCGGCGCGCGCCCTCGGCGAAGGCCTACGGCCCCGCGGTCGCGGCCGACATCGCCCGCATCCGCCAGATCTGGCGCACCTGCCGCCAGGCGCACGCCAAGAGCGGCGACTGGCTGTTCGGCAAGTTCGGCATCGTCGACGCGATGTTCGCGCCGGTGGTGATGCGCCTGCACACCTACGCCGTGCCGGTCGACGGTCCCGAGAAGGATTACATGCACACGGTGCTGCACCTGCCGGCGCTGCGCGAATGGCTGGGCGCGGCCATGCTTGAGACGGTGACGGCTGCCGACGAGCCCGCCGCCGCCCCGGCGCCCGCTCCGGCCCCCGACCGCAATTCGATGACCGGGACGCACAAGGCCGTGCCACCGCCGGTCGAGAAGACGGCGACGATGCCCAAGCGCGAAAAGGCCGCTGCGCCGCCGCCGCCGCCCCCGCCACCGGCTGCGCCCACCGCGGATCCTTCCTCGGGCGCCCAAGTCGTCAGCAATCAGGGCGGCGTGCGCGTCATCTCCAACATCATTCCGGACTGACGCCGGGCGCGAGCTCGACGACCGCGGTCACCGGCTTGAGCGCGAAGCCGCGCGCCTTCAATAGCGCCAGCAGGCCATCCGGCCCCGGCAGGTGCGCAGCGCCGACGATCACCAGCACCGGCACGTCCTGCCTGAAGTAATCCTCGAGCGGCGTCACCCAGGCCCTGCTGCGCTCGGCGAGGATGCGCGCGTACAGCTTCGGATACTCGCGGCGCATCTCCTCGACCACCCGGGTGAGCAGCGGCAAGTCGCCGCTGCGCCACATGCGGTGCAGCTCCTGCGGCATCTGGCTCTCGTAGGTCTTCTCGTCGAGCGTCGCCGCCAGCATTTCCTTGCCCAGTGCGTCGGGCATCTGCGCGAACAACTCGACCTGGAACACCGGCGTCTCCAGCGCGGCCACCCGCCGGCCGTCGTCGCGTGCGCGCGTGAAGTACTCGTGGTCCACGCCGTACTCCAGGCTGAACTGCGCCTGCTGCAGCGGGTAGAGCTCGAGCGCGAGTGCGCAGAACCACGCGCGCAGGTCGGCGCACACCGGCGTCGGCATGCCGAGCGCGCCGGCGCGCGCCTGCAGCTTGCCAAACAACTTTTTACCGACCTGCGCCTTGAGGCCGCCTTTGCGGTCCTCGCGCGCGGCCGCGAGCATGCGATTCTGGATCTCCGGCGAGGCCAGCGCCGCGAGGTCGGTCTCCACCACCAGCGCCCGGGTGTTGGCGTAGGCGGCGTCGAGCGCGGCGGGCAGCGGCCGCGACTCCGGCGGCAGCAGGTGCACCGAACCGAGCAGGTAGTGGCGCGCCAGCGGTCCTTGCACTTCCCACAGGAACGGCGCGTCGGCAGCGGGCGTCGCCGGCGCCGGTGCGCCGGGCGCCTCCGCGCCGAGGCGCTGGCTGCACAGGACCAGCAGCGCGAGCGCGAGGCGCCGGATCATGGCCGCTTCCTCTCCACGCTCGGGCGCACGCTCATCCAGCCCGCCAGTTCGCGGCGGTCTGCCGACAGCACGTCACGCCCACTCAGGAACATGTCCAGGTACTCGAGATCGTCGAAACCCCAGAACAGCTCGCCGCGCGCCCGCAGGGTCGGCACGCCGAAGATGCCCAGCGCCAGCGCCTGCTCGGTATTCTCGCGCAGCCGCTGCTTGACCGGGTCGGTGGCGGCGGCGGCCAGCAATTCGTCGGCCGGCAGACCCTGCTCGGCCAGCAGCGCGCGCACCGTGTCGGGCTCGCTCACCGTCCGGCCCTCGGCCCAGGTGGCGCGGAACAGCCGGTCCGCCAGCGCCGCGCGCCGCGGCTCCTCCACCGCGCACGTCACGCGCAGCGGCAGCAGCGGGTTGAACGGGTGCGAGGCGGGCGGCGCGATCGGGATGCCGTGCATCAGCGCCTTGCGCAACACGTTGCGCAGCATCCACAGCGACTTGGCCGGCAGCTCGGCCGGGCCGACCTGGCGGTAGTGCGACAGCAGCGCGCCGAATACCACCGGCACCGGCGTCAGCGTGAGCTTGTGGCGCGCCGCCAGTTCCGGCGCGCGGTGCCACGCCAGGTAGGCGTTGTGCGAGAGGTAATCGAAGAAGAAGTACAGCCGGGACGGGTCGGCGAACGCGCTCATGGGCCCTAGGATAGCCGGGTCGCCCTACTCGGCCTCGACCTCGGCCTCGCCCGCCCCGGGCGCTGCGGGCATGAGCCACGACGGGGCCGCGCCATCGGCGTTGCGCGCGCCCAGCGCGGCGAAATCGAACAGCGCGCGGTCAGCCAGCTGCGAGGGCGCGACGTTCTGCAGCGCCGAGAAGATCTGCTCGATCCGCGCCGGGTGCTCCTTCTCCCAGGCCTCCATCATCCGGCGCACCTGCTTGCGCTGCAGGTGCTCCTGGCTGCCGCACAGGTTGCACGGGATGATCGGGAACTGCTTCAGCCCGGCGTAGGCGGCGATGTCGCGCTCGCGGCAGTACGCCAGCGGCCGGATCAGGATGTTGCTGCCGTCGTCGGACTTGAGCTTCGGCGGCATGGCCTTGAGCTTGCCGCCGTGGAACAGGTTCAGGAAGAAGGTCGCGACGATGTCGTCCTGGTGGTGGCCCAGCGCGATGCGCGTGTAGCCGTTCTCGCGCGCGTAGCGGTACAGCGCGCCGCGGCGCAGCCGCGAGCACAGCCCGCACATGGTCTTGTCCTCGGGCACCACGCGCTTGACCACCGAGTAGGTGTCTTGCTCGAGGATGTGGAAGGGCACGCCGAGCGAGCGGCAGTAGTCCGGGATCACGTGCTCCGGGAAATCCGGCTGCTTCTGGTCGAGGTTGACCGCGAGGATCTCGAAGTCCACCGGCGCCGCTTCGCGCAGCTGCAGCAGGACATCGAGCAGGGTCCACGAATCCTTGCCGCCAGACAGGCAGACCATGACGCGGTCGCCGTCCTCGATCATGCGGTAATCGCCGATGGCCTGGCCGACCTGCCGGCGCAGGCGCTTGGCCAGCTTCCTGGCCGTGACCGACCGCGCAGGCGCGGCCGGCGGGGCTTCGAGCTTGCCATCCCGCTTCGGCGGGACGAACTGCAGGGGCGTGACGGACGACATGGGGCGGAAATTGTACCCGCTCTGAAGGAGATCCCTCGCTGCGCGCGGGATGACGCTTCGCGTCAGTTGCCGCCGATGACTTCCCGCGAGTAGATGCGCTTGTCGTCCTGCGTATGCAGGCCGAAAGTCACCGTCGCGGTCGGATCCTCGGCGTAGGTGCCGTTGGCGTCGGTGTCCGCGGTCAGCAGCGGATACGGCACGGTCGGGCTCACCGGCGGCGACGCCAGGTCGATGCTCAGCGTGGCCTGGCCGTCGTCGAGCGGCGCGCCCAGCCGGACGGTCCAGCGGCCGCTGCCGTACGCGGTCAGGATCTTGCTCTGGCCGGCGACGGCCGGCACCAGTGTGATGTCGCTGGCGGCGAGCACGGTGCAACTGTCGGCCAGGTTGGGCACGAAGG
>JANNLM010000014.1:0-9382 GCA_031396825.1 Gammaproteobacteria bacterium
GGAAATATCGGCCGGCGTGATCTTGTTCATCACGTCCGCCGCCGTATAACCCAGCATGCGCTCGGCACCGACATTGAAGATCTGGATGACGCCGTTGGCGTCCGTGGCGATACTCGAGAAATTGGCGCTGTTGAAGATCGCGCTCTGGAGCGCCCCCGCTTTCAGCAGCGCCTCTTCGGCCAGCTTGCGCGCGGTGTTGTCGGTGCCGATCAGCAGGTAGCCGATGATGGTGTTATGGGCCTCGCGCAGCGCCGTGACCGACACCACTGCGGGGAAGCGGCTGCCGTCCTTGCGGATGTAGGTCAGCTCGTAGATATCCTCGATGCCGCGCGAGGCCTTGAACACCAGCGCCTCGAAGCCCGGCGTAATCTTGGTTCCGAGTTCGGCACTCAGGGCCTTTGCCCGCGCGATCACTTCCTGCGGATCAGAAATGTCGGCCGGCGTGATCTTGTTGATCACCTCGGCGGCGGCGTAGCCCAGCATGCGCTCGGCGCCGACATTGAAGATCTGGATCACGCCCTTGGCGTCGGTGGCGATGCTCGAGAAATTGGCGCTGTTGAAGATGGCGCTCTGCAGGGCTCCCGCCTTGAGCAGCGCCTCTTCGCGCCGGCCCTCGGTGACGATTTCGCCCGCGATGAGGTCGCCGACTAACTTAGCCGCTGGTTTCATGATGGTTGCCTGCGAAAGCCGAATGCGCATCGGGTCTTTTCAGAGGCAAATCTTGTGCAGGCTACGCCGGGGCGCAAAGCGATTGATTCAAAAGCTGATTCCAGAAAGGCTTTTGGTGCCGACGTGGCGCTGGCGCCATAACCCGCGCGCCGGCGCCATGGCGCCTTGCTCCGAATGGCGTGCCGGAGTCTCAATTGCGGAAAGTGCCTCATGGTCCGAACACTGTCCGCTTGATTGCTGCGGCGGTATGTACGCTCGCGCCCTTAAGCGGCCATCCCTTCAGTCGTGTTCGAAGTCCCGGGCCTTGATGCCGTAGCGCTGCATTTTCAGGTGCAAGGTCTTGTAATCGGTTTGCAGCGCCTTGGCGGCGGCGCTCTTGTTTCCCCCGGTGGCAGTCAGGGCCCGGTGGATGGCGGCGGTTTCAGCCTCGCGCGCTGCGCTTTCCGCGATTTCGCGCAGGGGCCGGCCCGATGCGGCAGGGGGCGCAGCCGGCGCAGCGGCGGGCCTGGCGCCCTGGACAATCATCGCCCGCGCCAGGCCGGCCTGGATGATCGGGCCCTGACACTGCAACACCGCCAGCCGCACGACGTTGCGCAATTCGCGCACATTGCCGGGCCACCGGTGTTCACCCATGACCGTCAGCGCTTCGGGCGCGAAATCCAGCACTGCCCGGTGCAGCTCGAGGCTGGCTTCCTTCAAAAAACGGCGCGCGAGGTGCGACAGATCGTCCGGCCTCTCGCGCAGCGGCGGCAGGGCGATGGTGTACTGGGCCACACGGAAATACAGATCCTCGCGGAAGGTGCCGTCGCGCACTCGCGCGACCAGGTCGTCGTGAGTGGCGGCGATGAAACGCACGTCCAGCGGCGCGGGCTTGCTGCCGCCCACCGGCTTGACCTCGCGCGATTCCATCACGCGCAGCAGCTTGGCCTGGAGCGCGAGCGGCAGGTTGGAGATCTCGTCGAGGAACAAGGTGCCGCCCTGCGCCAGCTGGAACAGTCCCTCGCGCTTGCGATCGGCGCCGGTAAAGGCCCCTTTCTCGTGGCCGAACAACTCCGACTCCAGCAGTTGCTCGGGGATCGCGCCGCAGTCCACGGCGATGAGCGGCCGGGTCCGCCGCTCGCTGCCGTTGTGCAGGGCCTGCGCTACCAGCTCCTTGCCGGTGCCGGTTTCGCCCAGCACGAGGACAATGAAATTGGAGGCGGCCACGCGCGCCACATGCTCGGCGATGCCCTGCACCGCGGCACTGGGCCCCATCTGTTCGGTCAGCGTGGCCAGCGGCCCGGTCTTGCGCCGCAGCTCGGTCAATTCAGACAGCATCTCGGAATGCTCGAGCGCGCGCTGCACGACCAGCAGCAATTCCGTGTTATCGACCGGCTTGGCGAGGTAGTGGAAAGCGCCCAGCTGCATCGCTTCCACCGCGTGCTTCAGATCCGCGCTGCCGGTCAGCATGACGACCGGCACCTTTGGCTGCCCCGCGTGGAGCTGCTTCAAGACGTCCATTCCGCTCATGTCCGGCAGGGTGAGATCAAGGATGACGACAGCGGGCGGCGTGCGCGCCGCCATATCAACCCCGTCCTGGCCGGTCTCGGCCTGATGAAGATCGAACTTGCCGGGATCGAACAGGATCCGCATCAAGCGACCGACCAGGGGATCGTCGTCAACCAGCAGCAGTGGCACGCGGTTCATCAAGGAACTCGGCCTGGCTGACATTCGGCGCCGGCCAGGTAGCCCTGCACCGCTTCACGGAAGGACGCGGGCTCGATCGGCTTGGTCAACAGTCCGTCGCAGCCCGCGGCGCGGACAGCCCCTTCCGTGTCGGCGGCCGCGTGCGCGGTGAAGACCACGATCCGGATGCCACAGGTAGCCGGATGGGTCTTGAGTTGTCGCGCGAGCGTGAGACCGTCCATGCCCGGCAGCTCGAGATCCAACAGGATGAGGTGCGGCGTCATGCTGGCGACCGCGGCCAGCGCCTGCTGGACGTCGCCAGCCTCGGCGAGCGTGTAGCCCTCCCGCGACAGGAGCGTTTTCACCAGCAGTACGTTGAGCGGGTTGTCGTCCACAATCAGGATGCGGCACAACCGGCTTGCCGAAGTCGCTTCAGGCCGTTTGACACTCAACACTGATCCACCTCTCCGGTGAACCGGATCCTGAGCGGCGGCGCGCGGCTGCGGAGCAGGGTCACGATGCCGCCGCGCTGGAAGCATAGTCCTCGGCTGCCTGAATGGCGCTGAGCATGCGGAGCCTCCGGGCTCTCGTGCGGTTGTCACAAGAGCACGTACGCGTGCGCGCCGACACTGTCAGATGTGACAGTTAATCCGTATCCCGCTGATTTCGTTTGTGTTGCGGGGCCACTTATTTCTCAATGCCGCCGCCCGGCACCGGGCTGCTGCCCAGTGTCACGCCAAGCGCGAGCGTCAGTCGGCCTGGTACTCCAGGTTGAGTCCCTGGGGTCCGAGCTCGATCCGCAGCGGTGCCGCAGCGCGGCACAGCGGGGCCAACGAATCGTCGAGCGCGTGCCCGTCCAGGTAGGTCAACACGCCGACGTCGAGCTCCCTGCAGTGCCGGCGCATGGCCAGCGCAAGTAGCAGACGGCGAATCGTATCAACGCCGCCGTCGTTGATCACAATGACCGAGTCGTAAACTCCGGCGCCGGTCACGACCTCCGCCGTCGCCGGAACCCGGAAAAGGTCGAGCTGGCCGCGCTCCAGCGCGGCAGCCCCGGGCTCCTCAGGGCCCAGCACCAGGATGGGTTTCACGCAGCGCGCTCCAGCGGCAGCGGCTCGCCGAGCAGCACGTGGCGCGAGTGCGCGTCGACGCGGATGCTGCAGCCGACCGAGAGCACGTCGCCGATGCGCATGGCCGGGCCGAATTCGCGCACCTGCAGGCCGGTGCCGCGCGTGAGGCGCACGACGCCGGCGCTGAGCACCATGATGTACTCGTCGATGTTGTTGGCGATGCCGAACTCGCAGGTCGCGCGGAACAGCGCGCGCGCGGTGTCGTTGAAGCCGAAGCCGCGGTCCCTGGCGGCCTGCTTGTCGACGACGAAGCGGTTGGATTCCCACACGCGCGGGTGGTGCGGCGCCGGCGTGCCGTACAGCAGTTGCGGGAACACGTCGGCCAGCATGTAGTTGCCGATCGTCGGGCGCAGGCGCCAGCCGCCGATCACCTGGTCGTCGTCGTCCACGGCGACGACGTAGTGCGTCCACAGGTCGTCGTAGTCGTCCGTCTCGAGCTCGCCCTGGCAGCGGACGTCCCAGTGCAGGCGCTCGTAGAACACGCGGTAACGCAGGCGGAACAGCGGCTCGGCGTAGTGCGTGGCGAAAGTGCTGTCGGCAAGCGTGCCGATCACGGTGCGGACCATGTGGCTCTCCCATGAGTGAAGGGAGAGCTATAGAAACATCAGAAATCCACGCGCGTAACTGTCAAATCTGACAGGGCAGCGCGCCGGGCGCGCCGCTGACCCGCACCGTTTGCGGCCCGGAGTCTAGTTCAGCTGCACCAGGCGGACGGAGTCGCTGAAGCGCGCCGGATACAAGGCCGGCTCGATCTGGCCGAGCGCGACGCCGCGCGCCACCGCGTGCTGGCGCCGCGTCGCGCCGAGCTTTTCCTCGGCGTGGTTCAGGTGGAATACGACGGTGCGCTCGGCGATGTGCAGCACGCGGGCGATGTCCTGCGCGCTCTGGCCTTCGGCCGCGAGCCGCAGACACTCGCGCTCGCGCGGCGTCAGCGGCCGCGCGTCCGGCGTGACTTCCTCGAACACGAGCTTGCGCAACTTGGTCTGCAGCACCGCCGAGAACCACTGGGCTTGCTGGAACAGTTGCTGGCGCTCGCCGATGTCCTCCGGCAGCGCCGGCCGGGCGCGGGCCAGACTGAGCACGCCGCCCTCGCCGGCACCACCGTGCACCGGCACGCTGAAGCCGTGGACCAGGCCGTGCTCGGCCGCCTCGCGGAACAACTGGGCGACGCGTGGGTCGCTCTTGTCGAGCTCGTCCCACGAAAAAGGCAGGATCGTGCCGAGCGCGCGGACGATGACGGGATCGATCGCGAGGTAGCTGTTCTTGTCGTAGTGCTCGCGCCACGCGCGCGGGTAGCCGCTCAGGATGAACTGGCAGGGGTGCGTCAGCGAGATCGGCGTGCGGAAGCCGAAGATGAAATGCTCGAAGCCAAGCGTCTGCGCGACTTGCCGGCAGGCCGTTGCGACCTCCGGGATATCCGCCGCCGACTCGATCGCGGCGGTCAAATCGGGTTTGTCAGGAATGCTCATGGCTGTCTCCGTTAGGTGCAGCCCCCCGGCCTGCCGAATCATGATACCGGCACCTCTGCCGCGATGTGCGGCGGTCAGGCCAGCGTGCGCCCGGAGCGCAGCAAGGCGGCGAAATCGGCCGGCACCAGCGCCTTGCTGAACAGGAACCCCTGCATCTCGTCGCAGCGGAGCAGGCGCAGGTAGCGCAGTTGCTCCTCGGCGTCCACGCCCTCGGCGACCACGCGCAGGTTCAGCGAGTGCGCCAGGGCGATGATGGCCGAGACGATGCTGCTGTTGTCGGGGTTGCTGATCATCGTGGTGATGAACGAGCGGTCGATCTTGACCGCCGCCAGCGGCAGGCGCGAGAAGTAGGCCAGCGACGAGTAGCCGGTGCCGAAGTCGTCCATCGACACGGTCACGCCGAGCTCGCGCACCTGGTTGAGCTGGGCCACCACCGCATCGGGCTCGACCATCATCGACGACTCGGTGATCTCGAGATCCAGGCCCTCGGCGGCGCCCGGCATCGCCTCGAGCAGCGTGCGCACCGAGGCGGTGAAGTCCTTTTCGCGCAGCTGCAGGGCCGACACGTTGACGGCGACGCGCGGCGCGGCCAGCCCCTGTTCCTGCCAGCGCCAGCGGTCCACCAGGGCCTGCTTCAGCGCCCAGCGGCCGACGTCGAGGATCAGGCCGGTCTCCTCCATCAGCGGGATCATGCCGCCCGGCATCACGGTGCCGTGCTCGGGGCTCTGCCAGCGCAGCAGCGCCTCGGCGCCGCACACCTTGCCGGTGCGCAGGTCCAGCTTGGGCTGGTAGTGCAGCACGAACTCCTGGCGCTCGAGCGCCTGGTGCAGCTGCTGGCCGAGCTCGAGCTTGCGGCGCGCGAACGCGCTCATCTCGGCGGCGTAGCGCGTACTGCGCCGGCCGGTGTACTTGGCCTGCTTGAGCGCCAGCTCGGCGTTGCGCAGCAGCGACTCGGCGTCGGCCGCGTCCAGCGGGAACACCGCCATCCCGACCTTGAAGGTGACGGCGAACTCCTGGCCGCCGTGCTGGAACGGTGTATCGAGCCGCGCCCAGCCGCCGCGCGTGACCAGCGCCTCGACGTCGGCGCTGCGTTCGAGGTCCGGGATCACGGCGGCGAAGCGGTCGCCGGCGATGCGCGCGATGCGCGTGGGCTGGCCGGCGTGCACGCGCAGCCGGTCGGCCACGACTTTCAGCAGCTCGTCGCCACCGGCCTGGCCGGCCGCGTCGTTGATCTCCTTGAAGCGCTCGATGTCGAGCATCAGCAGCGCGAACGGCCGGCCCGACTCCTGCGCGCCCTGGATGAAGCCCTCCAGGCGCCGCAGGAACAGGCTGCGGTTCGGCAGCCGCGTCAGCGGGTCGTAGATGGTGAGGTAGTCGAGCTTCTCGTCCTTGATGATGAACTCGAGCGCGTACGACAGGTCGCGCACCAGCTCCGCCAGCAGCGACATCTCGTCCTCGTCGAAGAAGTCCGGCTGCGTCGCGTACAGGTTGAAGCAGCCGACCACGTTCTCGGCGACGATCAGCGGGTAGGACACGAACGACTGGTAGCCAAGCGCGGCCAGCGGCGCGCGCCAGATGCCGACGTTCTCGTCCGAGGCGATGCGATTCGAGACGCGCGGTCGCGCCTCGCGCACCGCGCGCACGGTCTGCAGAGAGGCGTCCGCGTCGGCGCCGGTGAGTCTGAAGCGCAGCGTCGCCAGGTGCCCGCCGTCCTGCCCGTTCAGCGCCACCGGTACGAGGAAGTCGTCCTGCACCGCACCGATCCAGGCCAGGCCGAAGCCGCCCTGTTCCACCGCGATGCGGCAGGCCTCCTGGAACAGCTCGGAGCGGCTGCGGGTGCGCACCAGCAGCGCGCTGATGCCGCCGATGACGCGGCGCATGCGCGACAGCCGGTCGATACGCTCCTGCTGCGCGCGCCGCTCGGTGACGTCGCGCGTCACGCCGAGCAGCGCGGTGACCGCGTCGGCCTGGTTGCGCAGCGGCACCGCCCGTGTCTCCAGCCAGCGCCGCGCACCCTTGAGCCCGATGACCTCGAACTCCAGCGTGCCGCTCTCGCCGGCCATCACGCGGCGGTGCAGGTTGCCGAATGCCGCCCGGTGTTCCGGCGCGATGTACTCGATCAGCGGGCAGGCCTGTGCCTGCTCGAGCGTCTCCGCCTGCAGCATGCCCAGCCCGGCGGGATTCATCTCCAGCAGCTGCCCCTCGGGCGAGACCAGCTTCACGCACTCGGGATCGGTGTCGATGATCAGCCGGCGCAGGCGCTCGCTCTCGCGCACCTCCTCGTCGGCGCGTCGGCGCTCAGTGACGTCGAGCGCGGTGCCGAACAGGCGCGCGGGGCGGCCCTGCGGATCGGTGGCGCCTTCGATCGTTGCCAGCAGGTGACGCACCGGCCCACGATCGGGATGCGTGCGGAACTCCAGCTGGCGCGCGCCGCCGCCCGCCACGGTGGTGTCGAAGTCGGACACGCGCTGGCGGTCTTCCGGATGCACCAGCTCGAGGAAGCCGGCGCGGTCCGGCGCGCCGAGCGCCGGCTCGCGGCCGAGCATGCGGTACAGCTCCGCCGACCACCAGGTGTGCAGCGTCTTCAGGTCCACTTCCCAGCTGCCGAGGCGCGCGCGCTGCTCCGCCGCCTGCAACCGCGCCTGGATCGCGCGCAACTCGATCTCCATGTGCCGGCGCACGCTGATGTCGGAGACGATGCCCTCGACCGCCACCCCTTCGTCGTGCAGGCCGCGCACCACCACGCCGCGCTCCCAGCACCAACGCTCAACGCCGTGCGCGGTCTTGATGCGGTATTCGACGGTGTAGGGCCGGCCTTCGGCCACGGCGCGCTGCATCTCGCCGATCAGGCGCAGGCGGTCGTCGGCGTGCACCAGGTCGGTGAAGCGCGCGCGCGGCTGCTGCTGGAAGTGCGTGGCCGGGTGGCCGGTGAGCTCGAGCGCGCCGGCCGAGACGAAGTCCACGGTCCAGTCGCGGTCGGTGCCGTAACGGAACGCCATGCCCGGCAGGTTGCCGAGCAAGGAGGCGAGCCTGGAGTGGCTGAGGGGCTCAGGCAGGGTGCGCGCGCCGGGATCCGGCTTGCCCAGCGACCGCGGAACGGTGCTCAAGAGCGCGGCCCCCAAAAGGTGCGCAAGAAGGACTGCAGTGTGGTCCGGTGCGGAGGCGGGCGAAACTAAACGAAAGTCCTAGGGCAAAAAACCTTGCCTGAACAGATGCTTAGCGAGGCCGCTGCTTTCGCGGCCGCTGCCACGAGGGGTGGTGCTTCTGCTCCCGCGCGCGACAAATCGCGAGCCCACCCGCCGGCACGTCCTTGGTGATGGTCGAGCCTGCGGCGACGGTCGCGCCCTTGCCGACCCGGACCGGAGCGACCAGCTGCGTGTCGGAGCCGATGAAGACGTCGTCCTCGAGCACGGTCTGGTGCTTGTTGGCGCCGTCGTAGTTGCAGAAGATCGTGCCGGCGCCGACGTTGACGTCCGCACCGATCGTGCCGTCGCCGAGATAGGCCAGGTGATTGGCCTTGCTGCCCTTGCCGAGAGTGGTTTTCTTGATCTCGACGAAGTTGCCGACGTGCACCTCGTCGGCCAGCGCGCTGTCCGGGCGGATGCGGGCGAACGGCCCGATGCGGCAGTTCTTCCCCGCGCTCATCGCGTCGAGCACCGAGTGCGACTCCACGCGCGTGCCGGCGCCGAGCGTGACGTCGCGCAGCACCGCATACGGGCCGACGCTGACGCCGTCGCCCAGCTCGATCGCGCCTTCGAGCACGACGCCGACGTCGAGCGTGACGTCGCGGCCGAATTTCAGCGAGCCGCGCAGGTCGAAGCGCGCCGGATCGCGGATCTGCAAACCCTCGGCCATCAGCTGCGCAGCGCGGCGCAGCTGGTACGCGCGCTCGGTGGCAGCGAGCTGCGCGGGATCGTTGACGCCCTGCACCTCGGCGAAGTCGGCCACCGTGCGCGTGGCGACCTTCGCCTTGTCCTTGACCGCCAGCGCGACGACGTCGGTCAGGTAGTACTCGCCCTTGGCGTTCTTGTTGCCGACCTTCGGCAGCCAGCGCTTCAGCAGCTTTGCCTGGGCGAACAGGATGCCGGTGTTGACCTCGCGGACCTTGCGCTGCGCGGCGCTGGCGTCCTTCTCCTCGACGATGCCAGTCACTTTGCCGTTCTTGCGAAGGATGCGGCCGTAGCCGTGCGGGTCGGGCAGCTCGGCGGTGAGCAGGGCGAGGCCGTCGCCTTCGAGCAGCGGCGCCAGCGTCTGCGCCTGCACCAGCGGCACGTCGCCGTAGAGCACCAGCACGCGCGCCGCGTCGGGGATCGCCGGCAGCGCCTGGGCCACGGCGTGCGCCGTGCCCTTCTGCTGCGCCTGCAGCACCCAGGTCACCTGTGGGAGCGGCCCTTGTGGGAGCGGCCCATGGCCGCGACTCTTTTCGATGCCATCGAACCATTCCCGCAC